>JBIODP010000259.1:0-3759 GCA_044445195.1 Burkholderiales bacterium
CATCGCCCTTGCTGTAGGGGCTGCCTGCATAGTCCTGTTGTGGCCGACGGCAGTGGGGCAGGTCGGTGTGATTGCTGTCGCTGCGGCGACAGGCGTTGCGATGTTCAAGCCGACCGGCATGGCGCACGAGCCCCACGAGCCGCTCCCTATTGCGCTCAGCCGCCAGGCCGGCATGGTGCTGCTAGGGTTATTTTTCGGCTTGCTGATCGGCATGCCTGCGTTGCTGGAAGCCTGGCCCGATCACACCCTCGCGCTGGTCAACGCGTTCTATCGCGCCGGATCGCTGGTCTTTGGCGGCGGCCATGTTGTGCTGCCTCTGCTGCAAGCAGCGGTGGTTCCCGTGCACTGGGTGACGAACGAAACCTTCCTCGCAGGCTACGGCATGGCTCAGGCCATTCCAGGCCCGCTCTTTACTTTTGCCGCTTTTCTCGGCGCGTCAATGAATATGCCGCCCAACGGCTGGATTGGCGCCTCACTATGCCTGATTGCCATTTTTGCGCCGGGCTTCTTGTTGATTTTCGGCGCCTTGCCATTTTGGGAGGCCTTGCGTCGCAGCGTGCATACGCAAGCCGCGCTCGCCGGTGTGAATGCGGCAGTGGTCGGCTTGCTGTTGGCGGCGCTCTATAACCCGGTCTGGACCGGCGCCGTGTTCAAGCCCGCAGATTTTGGATTGGCACTCGTCGCATTCATTGCCTTGATGTTCTGGAAGCTGCCGCCTTGGCTGGTCGTCTTGGGGTGCGGCGCGGCCGGGTGGTTGCTGAGCGCCGTTCTTTGAGATAAATCAAATAGCGCTAAAATTTCCGTAGCGCGCCACTCAAATATCACGAACGGGTGTAGGATTCAACCGAAGCGTTATCTTAAAGTACGTTTTCACTGAAACGGTATGAAACTTTCCTGCCCATCTCGCTTTGCCATGGTGTGCATCGCGCTGTTCAGCATGCTGTTCATGCAGCTTGCTATAGCGTCTTGCATCTGCGATGGCATGTCTATGGGTGGCGATAGCACTTCGACCTTCATGTCGGAGCATGTTGAACAGGTGGCCATGCCTGGTTGCGAAGGCATGGACATGGAACAACCATCATTTTGTTACGCTCATGCATTAGGCGATGCGACCAAGCAATCGCTGGACAAATATGAACTGCCCCAGATTCAACCGTTTGTGCCAGCCGGATTTGTGCTGGCATTGCCGGCAATCGATACCATTATCGGCACGATCAACACTCCGCATAAATCGGTTTTATTGACCCGCACTACTGCCCCGCCTATCGCCATTCGGCACTGCTGTTTCCGTATTTAACCTCCCAGACTGCTTGGTCCGTCATTGTTGCGCGTTGTCCGCGCACGATGTTGTTCATCGCACTCTGGAGGTTTCATGTCTTCGTTGTTTACTGCGCGCTCACCAGCGCATCATGCGATTCTTCGCTTGCTGCCGAGAATCGCCGTTATTACCGTTGTGGGCGCATTTTGTGCGTCCATATCCGTCGCCGGCGCGCCGCTCACGCTAGGCGAGGCCCAGACGCTTGCCGTTGCCCGTTCGCGTCAATTGGCGGCGCAAGACCTGGCTGTGCTCTCGTCGCGCGAGATGGCCGTTGCCGCAGGGCAGTTACCCGACCCGGTACTGAAGCTGGGCATCGATAACCTGCCGGTCAGCGGGGCCGACCGCTTCAGCCTGACCAGCGATTTCATGACCATGCGGCGGGTCGGCGTGATGCAGGAAATCACAGGTACCGACAAGCGCCAGTCGCGCGCCGCGCATTATGATCGTTCGGCAGAAAAATCTCTTGCTGAAAAAGCCATCGCCGCTGCCGCCATTCAACGCGACACCGCACTGGCTTGGCTTGATCGCTATTACGCAGAGCAAATGGCGGCGGCGATTGCTGAACAAGCGGCGCAGGCGCGGCTTGAGATAGAGGCGGCCCAGGGCGCGTACCGCGCCGGACGCGGTAGCCAGGCCGACATTTTCGCCGCCCGAAGCGCATTAGCCTCGGTAGACGATCGATATAGCGAAATCCAGCGCCGGGTTCGCAACGCCAAGACCATGCTGGCGCGCTGGATCGGTGTCGTGGCGGAGGACCCGTTAGTAGGCCAACCGGCGTTAGAGAGCATTCGGCTCGATCCGGCAATGCTCGATGCCGAACTTGGGCATCACCCGCAGATTGAGGTGTTGAATAAGCAAATCGACATTGCGGAAGCCGACGCAAAACTCGCGCAAGCAGACAAAAATGCCGATTGGAGCGTCGAAGTCGCCTTCCAGCAACGCGGGCCGGAATATGGGAACATGGTTTCGGTCGGCCTCTCGTTGCCGCTGCAATGGGACCAAAAAAATCGTCAGGATCGCGAATTGTCGGCCAAGCTGGCGATGGTCGAACAGGCGAAAGCCGAACGCGACGACATGCTGCGCCAGCACGTGGCGGAAACGCGCACGATGATCGCCGAATGGGAAAACGACCGCGAACGTTCCGCCCGCTACGAACGTGAACTCATCCCGTTGGCGAAGCAGCGCACCGAAGCCGTCATCGGCGCCTACCGGGGCGGCAAAGCCGGTTTGGCGGAGTTGCTGGCCGCGCGCGGCAATCAAATCGATGTTCGTATCCAGGCGCTGCAGTTGCAAGCCGATACTGCCCGCCTGTGGGCGCAGCTGAACTTCTCTTTTCCACTGGATGCTGCCGGCATGCATTCGCCCACAACCGAATACAGAGATGTCCAATGAAAACCAAAATAATCGCGCTTGCCCTGGTGGTAGCGTGCATGTTGGGAGGCTACGGCCTCTATCACCTCGGAATGAACCAGGGTGCGAAAACTGCTAACGCCACTTCCAACGGCAATGGCGTTGCAGCCGGCCCGGCTGCAACCAGGAAGCCTCTGTATTGGCAGGACCCGATGAATCCGGGTCAAAAATTTGATAAGCCGGGTAAGTCGCCATTCATGGACATGGAACTGGTGCCGGTCTATGGCGATGACGGCAATGACGCCGGCAAAGTAACAATCAGTTCTCGCGTCGAGCAGAATTTGGGAGTTCGAACTGCCGAAGTAAGCAAGGGCAAGCTCACGCCCAACTTGGCGGCAGCAGGCAATGTTGCCTATAACGAACGCGACGTGGCGCTGGTGCAGGCACGCAGCAACGGCTTTGTCGAACGATTATACGTGCGCGCCCCGTTCGATCCGGTGAAGAAGGGGCAGCCATTGGTCGAGTTGTATGTGCCGGACTGGATCGCCGTGCAAGAAGAATACCTGACCGTCAAACGCATGCAAGGCGGCGGCATGGATCTGTTGTTGGATGGGGCACGACAGCGCATGCGTCTTGCCGGCATGGGCGAAGAGCAGATTCGTCAAATTGAAGCCAGCGGAAAAGTGCATCCCCGGATCACGATCACGGCGCCGGTAAGCGGCGTGGTCGCCGAACTCTCGGTGCGTGAAGGCATGACGGTCCTGGTGGGTGCGCCGCTGTTTCGCATCAATGGCTTAAGCAGCGTGTGGATCAACGCCGAAATACCGGAGACCTTCGCGGCGAAGATGCGACCGGGCAATGCAGTTAAGGTCAGGTCGCCTGCGCTGCCAGGCGTCGCTTTAAAAGGAAAGATTGACGCCATCCTTCCCGAAGTCAATGTCGCGACGCGTACCTTGAAAGCACGGATCGAATTGCCCAATCCATCAGGGCAATTGGTGCCCGGCATGTTTGTCAGCGTGGAGTTGACGCCCCCTGGCGCCAAAGAGGTGATGCTGGTGCCGACGGAAGCAGTGATCCTGACCGGCACGCGC
>JBIODP010000260.1:0-3757 GCA_044445195.1 Burkholderiales bacterium
CAAGGCCGTGATGTAAAATTGCGAGCGCAGTCCGTGAAAGGTTCTCAATGCCTCGATCACCTGAAATTTGCGCCGAATCTGTGAAGGCCGCTTTGAAGCCAGTGTTAAAGTCAACCGTCCGCCGCACGTTGCTTAAAGCCGGTGGAACGCTGTTGTTATCTGTATTTTCCCCTTTTCCTGCCCACGCTGCGCAAATTCTTGCGGTACGAGTGTGGCCGTCGGAAGACTACACCCGGGTAACGCTGGAAAACGACAGCAACCTGAAAGCCACGCACTTTTTGGTCAAAGACCCGAACCGGCTGGTTATCGATATCGACGGCCTGGACCTGAATGCCACGCTGAAGGAATTGGTTGCCAAGATTCAAGGAGACGATCCTTACATCAAACAGGTGCGCGTGGGCCAGAATCGGCCGAATGTCGTCCGCCTGGTGTTCGACCTCAAGGAAGAAATCAACCCGCAAGTGTTTACGCTGCCACCGGTCGGCGAGTATCGGCATCGCCTGATTTTCGATCTTTACCCGGTCAATGCGCCCGACCCGATTGCCGCCCTGATAGCAAAGGGAGACTGGCCGCAAGACCGCCAGGCTGACGCCAAATCGGCCAAATCGGCGATAGCGCCGAATAAGCCTGATAAGCCAGATAAGCCGAATACGCGGGATAACGACGGGAAGCATGTTGCACAGCAAGAACCGGGGCCGCAGGTAACGCGGATGGTGACGATCACCCTGGACCCCGGTCATGGAGGGGAAGACCCCGGAGCGATCGGGCGCGGCGGCAGCCGTGAAAAAGATGTGGTGCTGGCGATTGCCAAACGGATTAAAGCCAAGATCGAAGAGCAACCGAATATGCGCGTCATGCTGACTCGCGACGCCGATTTTTTTGTGCCTCTGCCAGTGCGGGTGCAGAAAGCCCGCAAAGTGCAAGCCGATTTATTCGTCTCAATTCATGCCGACGGCTTTATCGTGCCGACCGCACGCGGTTCCTCGGTTTTTGCCTTATCTGAAAAAGGCGCGTCGTCGACCGCGGCGCGTTGGCTGGCCAACAAGGAAAATGCAGCGGACTTGATCGGCGGCGTCAACATCAAGAGCCACGACATGCAACTGGCAGGCGTGTTGCTCGACCTTTCCACTACCGCGCAGATCAACGACAGCATGCGGCTCGCCAATGCGGTGCTGGGTGAAATCGGCGGTATCAATCGCTTGCACAAGGGTTCGGTCGAGCAAGCCGGTTTCGCGGTGCTGAAAGCGCCCGACATTCCCAGCATACTGATTGAAACCGCGTTTATCTCGAACCCTGAAGAAGAAGCCAAACTGACCGACGATACCTATCAAGATCAAATGGCGGAAGCGGTCTTGAATGGCATCAAGAAATATTTTGCGAAAAACCCGCCGCTGGCAAAAAACCGGATGACTTGATTGGTGCGCGCCTCATAGGTACCGATAAAACCTTGCGCCGCCCAAGGCGGCAGAACTGCCCGATGCGCTATCTTGACGCTGGCTCGGAGAAAAAATCTCCTCTCCCGCTTGTGGGAGAGGGCGAGGGAGAGGGGGTTCGCCAAGTCAATCGCTCTTGCGAACCCCCTCTCCCCAACCCTCTCCCGCAAGCGGGAGAGGGAGTGCACCTGTTCTTCACTTCCCGGGAGAGGGAGTACACCTGTTCTTCACTTCCCGGGAGAGGGAGTACACCTGTGTTTCGCCTCCTCTTGGTTGAGATGCCAGAAAGAAATCCAGCAACATCGCCTTGAACATAATGCGTTACGACCGGCGTATAGGTCAAACCTTGATGAGTCCCCCGGCAAGCGGGGGGGGGTAGCTTATTAAATTAACAGCGTCACTTAACCTGCGCGGTTTCACACTCCGACCTGTTGCCCTCGATGCGGCAAGCGTTCACTTGCTTGCCCGATACGTCCCAGACTTTGACGTTCCACCGGCTTGCACCGTCGCGTTCCATGGTCATGTAGCCGAAACCGTTGACCCATGAACTGAAGTGCTCGACAATTGCGCCCGGCGCCGGAGTCAGGCCGGGCGGCAGGGTTGCCGGCAACGGCACCGTATCTTCGCTGGTGCCGGAAAAACCGGCCACGAATTGCGTCGGATGCGGGCTGGAAAAACTCACTTGCTGCCACGCATGAACATGGCCGGATAACATCGCGTTGACCCGGGGCGGCAAGAACAGCGGATTGATTTCGCCGAACACCGATTGCAGGCCGCCATTACCCGGCAGCAGCGACGTGTTGCCTTGCGCATCCGCCACGGCTGCAAAACCCAGAATCGGATGGTGATCCACGCCGATGTTATAGCTTGCCTGTTGCGACAGGGCGTCGAGCTTGCGGTACATGTCGGCGTATTTGATTTCGCGGATATCGCCATGCGCAATCACGCCATTGGTCGTATTCGAGGTATCCAGCACAATGAGTTGCGCGCTACGGCCCAGCGGCACCGCATACGGGTCGCTATAGTCGCCGTTGTCGTCGTTATCGGCCGTTACGCAATCGCGGCCGGGCAGCAAGGGGCGCGGGTCGATCAAGCGCCACCAGCCTTGGCCGGCACGCGAGCAGGACTCATGATTGCCGCGCGCCATGACCCAGGGCGCCGCTTGCAGCAATGGTTTTGCCGGATTAAAAAGATCGGCGTTCCAGGCATCCCAGCCGTAGCCCCAGGGGCTGCCGGCGCACCCCTTGTTGCCGTCCGGGCAAGCGTTTTCGCGATACAGATAATCGCCTACATGCACTACCAGGTCCGGTTTCCATTTTGCCGCCGCAGCGGCAACGGCAGCAAATGGATATTGCTGCGGGTCGTTGCACGGCTGGGCGGCGTTGCCCGCTTTTTTGATGCGGCAGCCGGTGTCGCCGATCACGACGATCCGATTGATTTCAGCCGGCGGCAAAGGCAGCCGCCGGCCATCGACCGATACCTTGGCGGCATGAGGCGGAATGAATTTTTCACAAGTCAGCAACGGGAATGCCGACGGCTTGGAGTCGGCAGGGGCCGAGCGCGTCGCCCGCAAGGGCAAGGTTTGCGCACGCGCGCGCACATTCATCGGTATCTCGCTGCCATCGATTTGAATCGAAGGGCAAGCCGGAGCAGACGTCAATACCCGCGCCACCGGCAAGCCGTTTTCGCCTAGCACGACAAACATCGTGGCGTCTGAAAGATCGGCCGACGCCGGGTTCAGGATGGGCAGATTGGTCAGGTTGGGCATCGAGCAGCCGGACAGCAAGACCACCGCCAGACCAGCCAAGGCATGCCCGATGAGCCCGCTTGCTTTACGAAATGAAGTTCGCATAGTTACCCCCTAAGAACCGCGCGCGCGCCGATTGGACGCCGTTTTTTTAGCGAATCGCCACAGGCCGCCGATGGCAACCGGCACGATGGCGCCGGCGACGCCGAACAGCACGATAGAATTCAAGTGATCGCGAATAATAGGGATATTACCGAAAAAGAACCCTCCAGACACCAGCGCGATTACCCACACTACGGCGCCGCCGATGTTGAACGCCTGAAATTTGGCAAAGGTCATTTCCGAGACGCCGGCGACGAACGGCGCAAAAGTGCGGACCACCGGAATGAAGCGCGACAGCACCATGGTAATGCCGCCGTATTTTTCATAGAACGCGTGGGTCTTTTGCAATGACTCCTGGTCCAGCCAGCGATAATTATGCGTATATACCTTGTGGCCGACGATGTTGCCGAGCCAGTAATTGAAGGTGCTGCCGATGACCGCCGCCAAGGTCAGCAGCGCAGTCAACAGCCCTAAA
>JBIODP010000261.1:0-3734 GCA_044445195.1 Burkholderiales bacterium
CCCCCGCGCCGCGCTTTCCGGATCGTCTGCCAGATAAATACTACTGATTGCCGCCACCATGTCCGCTCCTTGCGCGACCAACGGCGCGGCATTGTCGCGGGTCATGCCGCCGATCACGACGTTCGGCAACGCAATGTCCTTTTTGGCTTGCGCAACGAGTGTGGGAGCGGTGCTTACCGGATATTTTTTCACGCGGGACGGGTAGAAGCCGCCGAACGCCACATAGCTGGCGCCGTCGCGACAGGCATCATGCGCAAGCTGCAAACTGCCGTAGCAGGATGCGCCGACGATTTTCCCAGGCCCGACCGCCGCGCGCGCCTGCGCCACCGACGCATCGGTGCCGCCGACATGGATGCCGTCCGCATCCAGCGCCAGGCATAAATCGATATGGTCGTTAACAATGAACGGGCGCTGCCAGGCACGGCACAAGGCCAGCAGACCCTCCGCCTGTTCCCGGCGCAAGCCTGCATCGGCCGTTTTGTGGCGGTACTGCACCAGCGCCGCGCCGCCGCGCAAGGCCAGTTCGGTAATTTTCAGCAGTTGTTGGGTATCGTCCCAATCGGGCGTCACCAGGTATAAGCCGCACAAGCCTCGCATACTCACTCTCTCAAACTTGAAAATCGGTTTGGAATACTTTGCCCGCCCGCAATCGAATACGCACTCGCCAAGGCGCCGTGACAATAAGCCTGAGCCAGATCAAGCGCCTCAGGCATGCTCTTGCCGTTTGCCAGCAATGCCGCCAGCGCCGCCGCCAGCGTGCAGCCGCTGCCGTGAAAACTGCCCGGCAAACGCGGCCATGTCCAGCTGCGGCTGTCGCCTGCGGTAAACCAGCGATTGATCACCGTGGGATCGCCGCCAACGCTGCCATCGCCACTGTGACCGCCTTTGATCAGCACATATTTGCAACCCCGGCTAAGCAGCACCTCCGCCTGCGCATCTGCGTGCCGGTCGCCGCCGCATAGCGCCTGCGCTTCCGGTAAATTCGGGGTTACCACAGTTGCGATCGGCAACAACGGGGCAATCGCCTGCAACGCATCGTCCATCGCCAGCGGGTCGCCATGACCGCTGGCTAACACCGGGTCGAATACGACCGGCAAATCCGGCTGCTGCAACCGCAAGCGATTCACGATCTCCGCGATGGCTTCCGCGTTGGCGCGATTGCCGACTATGCCGATCTTGACCGCTGCAATCCTGATCTTGTCGATAAGGGGTTGGGCTTGCTGCTGCACCAACGCCGCCGACACTGGATGAATAGAAAAAACGCGATCGTTGTCTTGCACCGTCAGTACCGTAATGACCGTCAACGGGTGCGCGCCCAGCGCCGTAATCGCCAGCATGTCGGCCTGAATGCCGGCGCCGCCACTGGGGTCGGCGCCGGCAAATACCAGGACGCTGGCGCGTTTCAAACCACGCGCCCCGCCATGGGTGACGACGGCGAAGCGGCAAACCGCCTGGGAATGCGCCCGGCAAGAAACGCCTCCCGCCCGGCCGCCACGCCCAGCTGCATCGCCCGCGCCATCCGAACCGGGTCGCGCGCGCCGGCGATGGCGGTATTCATCAACACGCCGTCGCACCCCAACTCCATCGCTATGGTGGCGTCGGACGCCGTGCCGACCCCGGCATCGACCAATACCGGAACCGCAGATTGTTCAATGATCAGCGACAGGTTCCACGGATTCAAAATCCCCATCCCCGAGCCAATCAGCGATGCCAGCGGCATCACCGCAACGCAACCTATTTCCTCCAGCAACTTCGCCTGAATCGGGTCGTCGCTGCAATACACCATCACATCGAAACCATCCTTGACCAATGTTTCGGCAGCTTTCAGCGTTTCCGGCATATTGGGAAACAAGGTCTTGGCGTCGCCCAATACTTCGAGTTTGACCAACGTGCGCCCGCCCAACAGTTCACGCGCCAATTGCAAGGTATACACCGCATCGGCGGCGTTGAAGCAGCCTGCCGTATTCGGCAGGATCGTATAACGCGACAGCGGCAGCACATCCAGCAAGTTCGGCGCGTTCGGGTCCTGGCCGATATTGACCCGGCGAATCGCCACCGTGACGATGTCAGCGCCGCTGGCATCAATAGCGTCGCGGGTTTCATCAAGATCCCGATACTTGCCGGTGCCGACCAGCAGGCGCGAGCCATAGGTTTTCCCGGCGATGGTCAAGCCGGCTGCGTGTTCTGCAAGCACGGTTGGCTGCGTGCGCTCTTCAAGACTCATTTCTTCTCCCAATAAATTTCATCCGCCACCGATTGCGCGAACAATATCGACCCGGTCATGCTGCTGCACGACCCGTTGCGGCCATAAGTGACGCGGCACGACTTCGCGATTGACCGCTACCGCCAGCGCCTGACCGGATAATTCCAGCTCATCGATCAAATCGCCTATATTCCGGCCGGCGTCGATAGCGTGCGGCGCGCCGTTCAATTCAATGGCTATCATGACGCTGCCCATTATTGTTTGCGATAGATTTCCGCACCGCTATTCACGAATTCGACCGCCTTGACCTCCATCCCCTGCTTCAAAGCGGCAATCTCGGAAATCCCCTGTTTGGCCGCATAGTCGCGCACTTCCTGGGTAATTTTCATCGAACAGAAATGCGGTCCGCACATCGAGCAAAAATGCGCCACCTTGGCGCTATCTTTGGGCAAGGTTTCGTCATGGAATTCGCGCGCCTTGTCGGGATCGAGGCCAATGTTGAACTGGTCTTCCCAGCGGAATTCAAAGCGCGCCTTCGACAACGCATTGTCGCGAATTTGCGCGCCCGGATGCCCCTTGGCCAAATCGGCAGCGTGCGCCGCAATCTTGTAAGTAATGATGCCCTCTTTGACGTCGGCCTTGTTGGGCAAACCCAGATGTTCCTTGGGAGTCACATAACACAGCATCGCGGTGCCGAACCAGCCTATCATTGCGGCGCCGATTCCCGAGGTGATGTGATCGTAGCCAGGCGCAATGTCGGTCGTCAGCGGCCCCAGCGTATAGAACGGCGCTTCGCTGCATTGATCCAGTTGCAGGTCCATGTTCTCCTTGATCAGGTGCATCGGCACATGCCCCGGCCCCTCTATCATCACCTGCACGTCATGCTTCCAGGCGATCTGCGTCAATTCGCCCAGGGTTTTCAGTTCGCCCAATTGCGCTTCGTCGTTGGCGTCGTAAATCGAGCCGGGTCGCAAGCCGTCGCCCAGGCTGAATGCCACGTCGTAAGCCTTCATGATGGCGCAGATATCCTCAAAATGCGTGTACAGGAAGGATTCTTCATGATGCGCGAGACACCACTTGGCCATGATGGAGCCCCCGCGCGAGACGATGCCGGTCAGGCGCTTGGCGGTCATGGGCACATAGCGCAACAACACGCCGGCGTGAATGGTAAAGTAATCGACGCCCTGCTCCGCCTGCTCGATCAAGGTATCCCGGAAAATTTCCCAGGTCAGGTCTTCCGCTTTGCCGTTGACTTTTTCCAGCGCCTGATAAATCGGCACGGTACCGATCGGCACCGGCGAATTGCGGATAATCCATTCACGCGTTTCGTGTATATGCTTGCCGGTCGACAGATCCATCACGTTGTCGCCGCCCCAGCGAATCGCCCAGGTCATTTTCTCGACTTCTTCGCCGATAGACGACGTCACCGCCGAATTACCGATGTTGGCATTGATCTTGACTAGGAAATTGCGACCGATAATCATCGGCTCAATTTCAGGGTGGTTGATGTTGGCCGGAATGATGGCGCGGC
>JBIODP010000262.1:0-3732 GCA_044445195.1 Burkholderiales bacterium
GCAACATGGAGGGCAAGGAAACGCGTTTCGGCATAAGCGGTTCGGCATTATTTGCCGCAGTGACCACCGGCGCTTCCTGCGGCGCGGTAAACGCGATGCATGACTCTTTCATGCCTCTGGGCGGCCTGGTTCCGCTGGTGCTGATCCAATTGAGCGAAGTGGTCTTCGGCGGCGTCGGCACCGGCTTGTACACGATGCTGATCTATGCGGTGCTGGCAGTATTCATTGCCGGCCTGATGATCGGCCGCACCCCGGAATACCTGGGAAAGAAGATCCAGGCCTACGAAATGAAGATGGTCTCGATCGCGCTCTTGTTCACACCGGCGTTGATTCTCGGCGGCACCGCCGTCGCCGTCATGCTGGACGTCGGCAAAGCTGGCATGGCCAACCCCGGCGCTCATGGTTTTTCGGAAGTGCTGTATGCGATGTCGTCTGCAGCCAACAACAACGGCAGCGCCATTGCCGGCCTGTCGGCCAATACGCCGTTCTATAACACGCTGCTATCGATCGTAATGTGGTTCGGCCGGTTCAGCGTCATCGTCCCGGTGCTGGCGATTGCCGGCTCTCTGTCCGCCAAGAAGCGGCTGCAAGTAAATGCCGGCACGATGCCGACCCATGGTCCGCTGTTCATCTCCTTGCTGGTCGGCACCGTTTTGCTGATCGGGGTACTGAACTATGTGCCGGCGCTTGCGCTTGGTCCTATCGTCGAACACTTGCAACTTTTTGCACATTAAAAGGGAACTTGTCATGTCACGTAAAAGCTTAACGCTTTTCGATTCCGCGTTGATCGGCCCCGCCATCGTCGACGCCTTCAAAAAGTTGGACCCGCGCATTCAATTGCGCAGTCCGGTCATGTTTGTCGTTTTTGTCGGCAGCATCATCACCACGCTGCTCTATATTCAAGCGGTTTTCGGTCATGGAGAAGCCAGTTCCGGCTTTATCGGCGCCACGTCGGTATGGCTATGGTTTACCGTGCTGTTCGCCAATTTTGCGGAAGCGCTGGCCGAGGGGCGCAGCAAGGCCCAGGCTGCATCCTTGCGCGCATTGAAGCAAACCGTCAATGCCAAAAAGCTGGATGCGCCGCGCTACGGCAGCCGCTGGACGGCGACGCCCGCAACGCAATTGCGCAAGGGCGACACGGTGCTGGTGGAAGCCGGCGACGTGGTTCCGGTCGATGGCGACGTCATCGAAGGCGTGGCCTCGGTCGACGAAAGTGCGATCACCGGCGAATCGGCGCCCGTCATCCGTGAATCGGGAGGCGATTTCTCGTCGGTCACCGGCGGCACGCGCGTGCTGTCCGACTGGCTGGTGGTGCGCGCCTCGGTTAATCCGGGCGAAGCTTTCATCGACCGCATGATCGCCATGGTCGAAGGCGCCAAACGGCAAAAGACGCCCAACGAAATCGCCCTGACCATCTTGCTGGTCGCGTTGACGATTATCTTCCTGCTGGTTACCGTTTCGTTGCTACCTTTTTCATTGTATTCCGTGGCAGCGGCCAAAGCCGGCACCCCGATAACGATCACGGTGCTGATTGCGTTGCTGGTATGCCTGATCCCCACCACCATCGGCGGCTTGCTGTCGGCCATCGGCGTGGCGGGCATGAGCCGCATGATGCAAGCCAACGTCATCGCCACTTCCGGGCGCGCCGTGGAAGCGGCCGGCGATGTCGACGTCTTGTTGCTGGACAAAACCGGCACCATTACGCTGGGCAATCGGCAGGCAAGTTCCTTTGTTCCGGCGCCGGGCGTTACCGAGCAGCAATTGGCCGACGCGGCGCAAATGGCCTCGCTGGCCGATGAAACGCCTGAAGGCCGCAGTATTGCGGTTCTGGCCAAGCAGCGCTTTAATATTCGCGAGCGCGAAATGTCCAGCCTGCACGCCACATTCGTGCCCTTCACTGCGCAAACGCGGATGAGCGGCGTGGACATCGGCGAACGTGCCCTTAGAAAGGGCGCGGCGGATTCGATCAAGAAGTATGTCGAAGCGCTTGGCCGCCCCTACCCGACCGAAGTGACCGAAGCGGTCGACGACATCGCCCGCCGCGGCAGCACCCCGCTGGTGGTGGTTGACGACGGCCGGGTTATGGGCACGGTCGAGCTCAAGGATATCGTCAAGGGCGGCATCAAGGAGCGCTTCGCAGAATTGCGCCGCATGGGCATCAAAACAGTGATGATTACCGGCGACAATAAACTGACTGCAGCGGCCATCGCCGCCGAAGCCGGCGTCGACGACTTCCTGGCAGAAGCCACGCCTGAAGATAAATTGAAGCTGATCCGCAGCTATCAAGCCGAAGGCCGGCTGGTGGCCATGACCGGCGACGGCACCAACGACGCACCGGCACTGGCCCAGGCCGATGTCGCGGTGGCCATGAATTCCGGCACGCAAGCGGCAAAAGAAGCCGGCAATATGGTCGATCTGGATTCCAATCCGACCAAACTGCTGGAGATCGTCGAAATCGGCAAGCAGATGCTGATGACACGCGGCTCGCTCACCACGTTTTCGATTGCCAACGATGTCGCCAAGTATTTCGCGATCATTCCGGCAGCTTTCGTCACCACGTATCCGCAACTCAAGGCGCTGGATATCATGCAATTAACCAGTCCGTCGTCGGCTATCATGTCGGCAGTGATCTTTAATGCATTGATCATTATCTTCCTGATTCCGCTGGCACTGAAAGGCGTCAAATACCGCGCCATCGGCGCCGCCTTGCTGTTGCGTCGCAATCTGCTAATTTATGGACTGGGCGGCATTGTGCTGCCGTTTGCCGGGATCAAGCTGATCGATGTCATATTGTCCATTCTTCATTTCGCTTAGGAACTAGATATGAAAACCATACTCCGTCCCGCACTGGTGCTGTTTGCCTTGCTGACGTTAATATGCTGTGTGTTGTACCCATTGGCGATGACGGGCATCGGGCGGGTCGCCTTTCCCCTCCAAACGGAAGGCAGCCTGATTACCGAGGGCGGCAAGTCGATCGGCTCCGCATTGATCGGTCAGGAGTTCTCGTCGCCCAAATACTTCTGGGGCCGCCTGTCGGCTACCAGTCCGATGCCCTACAACGCGACATCGTCAGGCGGCTCCAACCTTGGCCCAACCAATCCGGCATTAGTCGATGAAATCAAAGGCCGGATTGCCGCGCTCAAGGCTGCCGATGCAAGCAATACCGCAGCCATCCCGGTGGATCTGGTTACGTCGTCGGGTAGCGGGCTGGACCCGGAAATCAGTCTGGCGGCAGCTTACTATCAGGCCGGCCGCGTAGCGCGCGAACGCAAGCTCCCTGAGGCGGAGGTGCGCAGCCTGATCGATAAATTAAGCGATCACCAATATTTCGGCTTTTTTGGCGAACAGCGGGTGAATGTGCTGGCGTTGAATATGGCGCTTGACGGGCGGCATTAAGCTGCTGCGCTGAGTTGCAACAAGGCTATACTATTTAGTTTCCTATGGGCCGTCATTCCTGCGCAGGTGGGAATGACGGTAGTTTTTATGGGTTTACCAAGGTATCATCCATAGAGAATTGAATAACACCTTCCGATGATTCCAGGCCCAGACCAACGTCCCGACCCCGATGCCCTGCTTGCCCAAGTGCAAGCTCAGGAGCGTCGCGCTGCCCGAGGCAAGCTGCGCATCTACTTCGGTGCCTCGGCTGGCGTCGGCAAGACTTACGCCATGCTGGCCGCTGCGCGCAAGTTGTATGCGGATGGATGCGACTTGCTGGTCGGCGTGGTCGAAACC
>JBIODP010000263.1:0-3729 GCA_044445195.1 Burkholderiales bacterium
CTGGTCGAGGCGCTTGACGATGACGCGATCGTGCAAAGGACGAAGGTTCATACAAACTCCTTTAAATTCAATAAGTTAGGGTTGTTTGCGGCAACTTGCTGCAAAGCGAACTTAACAGTACAGCAACATTGCACTGAAAAAGTTGGTAGGTTGAAGAAATTATTAGCACTCTCCTCCAACGAGTGCTAAGTATATGGGCGGTTAGTGGTTTTTTCAAGGGAGCGCATTCACTATTTAATATTTAACTGTCCTTGAATATCGATTTTTTGCAATTTGCGGCGTAACTGACACTTGCATTGAATATGAAATTTTCGTTATTGAATGCGGAATTCCTCACGGAAGCGAGCCCATTTATTTTCGAAGTACTATAATCAGCTTTATGTTGTCTGTTAGTCACATTATCGATTGGTTGGAAAAATTTGATCGGACTATCGTTTAGGCAACTGTTGCTTGCAGCGTTCCTGCTGATCACCGTCGTGCTTAGCGCGACCTCGGTGCAGGCATTATTTACCCTCGAACATTTGGCCATGCAAAGCCGCGAAGCGGCGCGCCAAGCCATAAAATTGACTGAAGAAGCGCAACGTTTGGCCGAACGCACCGTGGCAATGGAACGCAGTGCAAGGCAATATCTGGTGCTGGACGATAGCGCATTTCGAGATCGTTATGACCAGGCGAGGCAAGAAGCGCGTGCCGCGCTGCAGGCGCTGTCTGCCGGTGTTCCCGGTCTGCCGGCGGGCGAGGTCGATGAATGGATCGCGCAAAGCGACGCGGCGTCCGCGGTTGTGAACGCCGGGAAAAAACGCAGCAGAGCCGATGAGTTGACGCTCTCGAAGGCATTCGCGCGTTTGCCGCAGATTAACGACGATCTGGGCTTGGAGAGCAAGCGCGAGATTGCGCGCCGCAACGACGCGTTGCTAAGCGACCTGGAACACCGGCGCGCGGTGCTGACGGCGCTGGTCGCTCTTGCGGTAAGCTTATCGGTCCTGTTGGCTCTCGGGTTCGGTGTGTGGCTGTCGCGCCCGCTGGCACGCATCGAAGCGGCGATTTCACGTTTGGGCGAAAATAGGTTCGATCAGGCTATCGAGGTCGGCGGGCCCGCCGACATGCGGCTCTTGGGGCAGCAGTTGAATTGGCTGAGGCTAAGGCTGGCAGAGCTCGAGTCCGACAAGTCGCGGTTTTTGCGTCATATTTCGCATGAGCTAAATACGCCGTTGGCGGCTCTGTGCGAGGGGGTCGCCCTGCTCGAGGATGAAGTAGCGGGCAAGCTATCCGTGAACCAGCGCGAGGTAGCCGGCATTTTGCGGCAGAATACCCAATCGCTGCAAACGCAAATTGAAGATTTGCTGCGCTATAACGCTGCCGCTTTCTGTTCCCAGAATCTGCGGCGGGTCGCGGTGGACCTCGAACGCCTGTTGAACCAGGTAATCGACGAGCAGCGGCTGCAATGGCAGGCGCGCAGTGTGCAGATACGTGCACGGCTCGGCGATCACGATCAATGCCGATATCGATAAGCTCCGCGTTGCATTGGCGAATATATTGTCGAATGCGGTGCGTTTCAGCCCCAGCGGCGGTACCATTTGTTTTATCCTGTCGGCGCATGCGGCACATGTGGCGATCGACTGCATCGATCAGGGCCCCGGCATATCCGACAGCGATATCGCGCGCGTGTTCGAACCCTTTTACCAAGGCGTGCGCCAGCCTTCCGGAGCGCGCAAGGGCAACGGCATCGGCCTGTCTATCGTGCGAGAATATGTAGAAGCGCATCGCGGCTCGGTTCGACTCTTGCCGGATAGCGGCGGCGCCCATTTTCAGATTACATTGCCGTATGATGCGTAAATATTTACTCTGTTGCGTTCTGGCGTTGGGCGCCTGCCGAACGCAGCCGGTTGCTCCGGTTGCCGCGCCGGTCCCGGTAGACAGGCAGGCGGCAGCGCAGAAGCGCTGCGCCGCCGTGCGTGGTCCAGCGTCGAGCGAAGTGGCTGAGTTGCTGGACTTCAATCGCGCCGTGCAGCAAATGACCGCAGCCGATTTGGCAAAGGCTTTGTCCGATCTCAATCTGAAGCCAAGGAGCGCGCGAATTGTCGTGCAAAAAGCGATGCTGCTGGCGGCGTTGCGAAGCAACGGCGATTTATTGCGGGCACAGAATTTGCTGGATCAATTGTTGAAATCGACGGCGCCCGATGCGGAATGCCTGAAGCCGCTGGTTTATCTGCTCAACGCCAATTATGGCGAGTGGCGTCGGTTGGACGACAGTGTGGAGAAACTCAACCAGCAAGTCCGCGACAGCCAGAAACGCATAGAGCAACTCAGCGACACGCTTGAAGCGCTGAAGAATATCGAACGTATGCTGCCGGCGCCCCCCGGCGCCGCGTCTCCATAAATGACGAAGGATGCCAATGACTACCGATGCGCGCGTGTTGCTGGTTGACGACGACCCCGATTTGCTGCACTTGCTGTCGATGCGTCTGCGCAGCGCTGGCTACCGCGTCACTGCGGTGGCGAGCGCCGAAGCCGCAATGGCGCATATCGCAGCAGAGATGCCTGCACTGGTCATTACCGACGTACGCTTGCCGGGGCGCGACGGGTTGGCTTTGTTTGACGATATTCGCAGTCGCCATGCGGCATTACCGGTCATTTTGCTCACTGCGCACGGCACGATTCCCGATGCGGTGCAGGCCACCGCTCACGGCGCGTATGCCTATCTGACCAAACCTTTCGACGCCAAGATGCTGATGGATAAAGTGGCGCAGGCGGTGAGCTTGAGTACTTACCCGGGGCACGGGGTAAGCGACGCTGCACCGGCAGACGACGCCTGGTCGAGCGAGTTGATCAGTCGCAGCCAGCGCATGGCCGAATTGCTGGCTGACGCTAAATTGGTCGCCGCATCCGACGCTAGCATCTTGATTTGCGGCGCCAGCGGTACCGGCAAGGAATTGCTGGCGCGCGCGATTCACCGCGCCAGCCCCAGAGCCAAGGCGCCGTTTGTAGCGGTCAACTGCGGGGCAATTCCCGAACAACTGTTGGAGTCGGAATTGTTCGGCCATATAAAAGGCGCGTTCACCGGCGCAGTAGTTAGCCGGCAGGGCTTGTTTCAGGTGGCGCAAGGGGGTACCTTGTTCCTCGATGAAATTGGCGACATGCCGCTGCCGTTGCAAGTAAAGCTGTTGCGCGTATTGCAAGAGCGCGAGGTGCGGCAAGTCGGTGCGACTCAGGCTACGCCGATCGATGTGCGCATCTTGTCTGCCACACATCGCGACCTCGACGCAGCGATGGCTGAAGGTCAATTCCGCGAAGATCTGTATTACAGGCTGCATGTGGTGAGCTTGGCGTTGCCGACTTTGGCGGAGCGGCGCGAAGACATCGCATTGCTTGCCATGCATTTTCTGCAGAGTATCATCGAAAAAAACGACAAGCGGGTAAACGGTTTTGCGCCGGATGCGCTGGCGGCATTGGTTACCGCACCATGGCCTGGCAATGTGCGCCAACTGTATAACGTGGTAGAGCAAGTCTGCGCGCTGGCGACCTCGCCGCTGGTCCCGTTATCGCTGGTGCAGCGCGCATTGCGGGTGCCTTCTCTGGACGCATTAAGCTATATCGAGGCGAAGCAACGTTTCGAGCGCAATTATTTGATCCAGTTGCTGAAGCTGACCGATGGCAACGTGACCGATGCCGCGCGCTTGGCCGAGCGTAACCGCACGGAATTTTATCGACTGCTGCAAAAACATGCGC
>JBIODP010000264.1:0-3724 GCA_044445195.1 Burkholderiales bacterium
GGATACTGCCGTTGGGTGGGCCGAACTCGATGACTTGCGGACAAATTTGAGCGATGAAGCGCCCATCCGAGGTGCCGCCGCTGGTGGATATTTCGGCATCGAGCCCGGTTTCGGCCTTGATTGCGTCGGATAGCGCATTGCTTAACGCGCCGCGCGGAGTCAGGAAAGGTTCGCCGCCTATCGTCCAGCTCAACGTATAGTCAAACCCATGCCTGTCGAGTATCGCATGCACGCGTTGTTGCAATCCCTCTGCGGTGCTGGCTGTCGAAAAGCGGAAGTTAAAGTCGATTACCACCTCTCCCGGGATCACGTTGGATGCGCCGGTGCCGCCATGAATATTCGAAATCTGGAACGAGGTCGGCGAATAGTATTCATTGCCCGCATCCCAATGTTCGGCCACCAGTTCCGCCAGCGCCGGCGCGCTGCTGTGGATCGGGTTACTGGCCAGATGCGGATAGGCAATGTGGCCTTGTATGCCCTTGACGGCCAATTTTCCCGACATGCTGCCGCGCCTGCCGTTTTTCATCATGTCGCCCAACAGATGCATGGAGGTCGGCTCACCCACGATGCAATAGTCGAGCCGCTCGCCGCGTTTTTTCAGTTGTTCGCACACCGTCACCGTGCCGTCGATGGCCGGACCTTCTTCATCGCTGGTGATCAGGAAAGCGATTGAACCTTTGTGATGCGGATGCGCTACGGTGAATTCCTCCGTTGCCACCACCATCGCGGCGATCGAGGTTTTCATGTCGGCGGCCCCGCGGCCATACAGCTTGCCGTCGCGCTGCGTTGGCTGGAACGGAGGGGATTGCCATTGCTCGGCCGGGCCGGCAGGCACCACGTCGGTATGTCCGGCAAACACGACTAACGGCGGCGTGGCGCCTTTGCGCGCCCATAGGTTGGCGACGTCGCCTGACTGCAGTGTTTCGCAGGTAAAGCCGAGCGGGGTCAACAGGGCGATCAGGCGGTTCTGGCAACCGTTGTCGTCAGGGGTCACCGATGCCAGAGCAATTAATTGCTCGGCTAAATTCAGCGTTTTGCTCATGCTTTATTTCTGGTCGCGGTAATGTGTGCCATCGATTTCAAAGTTACACGTTGAGTGTGAATTCGGTAAAGGTTGCGCCGCCGCCTTCGTCCGGTTTATTGGGCGATGGTTCCGGATTGGCGCTCTTGACGCCGCTTGTATTGTTGATCATCCAGTACAGGTTGGTTGCCGAATCGGCATTGAGCAGCGCTTCTTCCTGCGTCACTATGCCATCCTTGATCATTTGCATCAGCGCCTGCTCGAAGGTTTGCGAACCGGGAGACATGCTTTTTTCAATGCCCTCCCTGATCTGGCCGATTTCCCCTTGCTCGATCAACTCCGCCACATGGCGGGTATTCAACAGCACTTCAACGGCGGCCCGGCGTCCGCCGTCGATCGCGCTGATCAGCCGCTGCGAAACGATGGCCTTCAGTATGCCTGCCAGGTCCGGCAGCAACGATTGACGGGTTTCAAGCGGGAAAAAATTGATGATGCGGGTGAGCGCCTGGTAACTGTTATTCGCATGCAGCGTGGCAACCACCAGATGCCCCGATTGCGCATAGGATAATGCGGCCGCCATGGTGTCCTTGTCGCGAATTTCACCGATCAGAATGCAATCCGGCGCTTGCCGAAGCGCATTATGCATGGCGACTTCCAGGCTTTTCGCATCGATGCCGATTTCCCGCTGATTGACGATCGACATTTTATTGCGGAACAAAAACTCGATCGGGTCTTCCAGAGTCAGGATATGCCCGGTCTTGGTTTCATTGCGGTGATCGAGCATGGCGGCAATCGTGGTCGATTTGCCGGAGCCGGTGGAACCCACCACCAGCAGCAAGCCGCGTTTTTCCAGGATCAACTCGCTCAGGATCGGCGGCAAGTGCAAAGTGTTCAAGGCAGGAATCTGATAGGGGATATAGCGAAACACCGCCGAAAAGCTGCCTCGCTGCCGAAATGCAGACAAACGGAAACTGCCGACGCCGGGCACCGGAATTCCCATGTTGAGTTCGTCTTCCCGTTCCAATTCAGCCATGCGCTCGGCCGACAGTACCTCATTTAACAGCGCCATGATGGAGGCGCTGTCCATCTTCTGTTGGTTGATTGGCAATAACTGTCCACTGACCTTGATATGAATCGGCGAGTTGATAGCCAAAAACATATCGGAAGCTTCTTTTTCCTTCATCAGCAAAAACAATCGATCCATTGCCATGATGTTATTCCTTACGAATAAAATAATTCTGGAAATAAGTCTGGAAAAAAGTGTGGAGATACGTCCGAATGGCCTCTGATATTGATGTTATGCGTCACGCAATAATTCATTAATGCCGGTCTTGGCGCGCGTTTTAGCATCCACCCGCTTGACGATCACTGCGCAGTAAAGGCTATATTTTCCATCCGCCGACGGCAAATTGCCGGATACCACGACGGAACCGGCGGGAACTTTGCCGTAACTGACTTCGCCGGTGGCGCGGTCGTAAATTTTGGTCGATTGCCCAATATAGACACCCATTGAAATCACCGAATTTTCTTCGACGATCACGCCTTCGACAATCTCGGAGCGGGCGCCGATGAAGCAGTTATCTTCAATAATGGTTGGATTGGCCTGCATCGGCTCCAGCACCCCGCCGATGCCTACGCCGCCCGACAGGTGGACGTGCTTGCCGATCTGCGCGCAGGAGCCGACCGTGGCCCAAGCGTCTACCATGGTGCCTTCATCGACATACGCGCCGATATTGACGAACGACGGCATCATGACGACATTTTTTCCGAGAAAACTGCCACGCCGCGCGACTGCCGGCGGTACCACGCGGAACCCGCCATTGGCGAAATCTTCCTTCGTGTACGAAGCGAATTTGGTCGGCACCTTGTCATAAAACTGCATCGCATTGACGCTGTTTGCCCCTGCCGCCATCACAAAATTATCTTCCAGGCGGAAGGATAATAAAACCGCTTTTTTAATCCACTGATTGACGACCCAGTTGCCGTTATCCTTTTGCGCCACGCGCAATGCGCCCCGATCCAATTGGTCGAGAACATGGGCGACAGCCTCGCGCACGGCTGTGGGTGCGGTTTCAGGCGAGAATGCCGAGCGGTCTTCCCACGCCTGGTCGATAATTTGTTGCAATGCTTGGGTCATCTTGAATAAAGTAAAGTAAGTGAAATAAGTGAGTGAATGTAATATAGATAATATTGTTGACTTATACGTTATCTAGTTGATAATTTATTGGTAAATTCAACAATGCGCCGTGTTGCTTCCATGCACTCATCCAGTTCGGCAACCAACGCCATGCGAATGCGGTCCTGCCCCGGATTGACGCCGTGCGCATCGCGCGCCAGATAACTTCCTGGCAATACAGTTACATTATATTCGGCATAGAGGCGCTTGGCATACTCAGTGTCGGAGATTGCCGCGCGTGCGTTCACTTTGGCCCACAGGTAAAAGCCGGCATCCGGCAGTTCAACTTCAAGTACTTGTTGAAGTATCGGCGTTATCTGCTTGAATTTTTTGATATATTTTGCGCGATTATCGATCACGTGCTGTTCATCTTTCCAGGCGGCTATGGAGGCGGCCTGAATCGGCGGGCTCATCGCGCTGCCATGGTAGGTACGATAAAGCAGGAAATTCTTGATAATAGCGGCGTCGCCGGCCACGAAGCCGGAGCGCATGCCAGGAACATTGGAGCGCTTGGAGAGGCTGGAAAA
>JBIODP010000265.1:0-3718 GCA_044445195.1 Burkholderiales bacterium
CGGAGCGGTGGCGGAGAGAATTCGCTTCAAGCCTTACTGCATTTTCTTGGTCTTGTGGGCGGCCCTGGTTTACTGCCCGCTGGCTCATTGGGTCTGGGCAATGGACTGGTGGGACACGACCGTCGAACTGGCCAAACGCGGGGTGCAACTGGCGCTGCCGGTCGTGGTCAATGCCGATGCCCCGTTGCTATTTGCGAAATGGACACCCGGCGATGCCCTGGCGCCGGACGCGAGGGGGTTGCCAATGAAAGTGCCGATGCCGGCGCCGCCGCACGTCATGGTGCACCCTGAGGCGCTATTGATTCCCTGCGTCGGGTTTAACCGGCAACGCATCCGCCTGGGTTATGGCGGCGGCCTTTATGACCGCACGCTGGCAGCAGTGCCGCGCCCGCTGGCGATCGGCATCGCCTATAGTAGTGCCCTGGAAACTTTTTCTGCCGCTCCGCATGACATTGCCCTGGATGCAATGGTTACCGAGATTACCGAAGGCATTGCCCATGAGCATGGCTTTGCGAAAACTCCCGATCCATCATGATGAGCGGATTGCCGATGTCTGGCGCCAAGCGCGGAAAATACAAACATTCGAGTAACTAAACTACCTATTTTCGAGTATTGCCCACAGTTGCAGTCTCGCCTAGTATCAACTGTACAGCGGGGAAGGAAGTTCGGCCCTGCATGCAGTTCACGCAGCCCCATCGGTGGCAATGCCTCTCCCTTTTCACTACACCATCTGCTTCGACGCGTGACCTTTCTTTAAGCTTGATTTTTGTCATACGGCGAATGCAATGGAAACGATTGCGCAAAGTCATCATGATTCTCTGCTTGGCCGGTTGCTGGTTAAAGAAAAACTGATTTCCGAGCACCACATAGCCGACGCACTGACCCTCCAGCGGAATACAGGCCAACGTCTGGGAGAAATTTTTGCTGAATGGAAATTAATTACGCATGACCAGCTTCAAGCGGCGCTGCACACCCAGCACCATGTGCGTTTAATACCGGTTTTAGAGAAAGCATTGGTGGCGTCGTTGGAAGCAGCGGCATTGATAGCGCCGTTAGAGGCTTATGCCGCGCCTCCGCTGCCTGAACCTGTCACAATGAGCGCACCCCAGATTACTCCGCGGGCACTGAGCGATAAAGAACTTTCGGAAATATCGGGTCAGAGTATTCAAAAGGAAAACTTGAATGCCTGGCTAAATATGAAAAGCACGCAATCCGGCAGCAATACGGCTCTCCAGAATATCGTCAACGACCTGCTGCATCCGAAATCCACGCAAAACGCCGGGCTGCAGGTATTGGGCGACTTGACAAAATTGATGAACCCTTTACTGATGTTATTGAGTGCGGACACCACTGTCTCCGACATAGTCTACGACCCTGCGCATGCGGCGGCAGTGGTCAATGCCGATGGATCGATCACGCTCAATTTACCGAGTTCGATCGGTCAGATCAGCTTCCAGAACATCCGCGTCGCGGGGAACACCACCGGACCGAGTTTGGGCAGCATAATCCTGAACAAGATCGATTTGACGGGGACGACGATTACGCTGAAGCCGCATTAAGCTTTGCGATCTTCACTCTTTCAAAGCGACGATTCAAGCAAGATCCAAGCGCTTCCATATCGCCGAGGTGGCAACCGCCTGGTTCAGCGAATAGAAATGCAATCCCGGCGCGCCGCCTGCCAATAACCGTTGGCATAAATCGGTCACGACATCAAGGCCAAACGCCCGTATCGACGCGCTGTCATCGCCGAAACTTGCCAGCTTGATCCGTACCCAACGCGGAATTTCCGCCCCGCACATGTCGGAAAACCGCATCAGCTGCGAATAGTTGGTAATCGGCATGATGCCGGCCACAATGGGCGCCGTTACCCCTAGCTTAAGCGCTTCATCGACAAACCGGAAGTAAGCATCGGCATTATAAAAATACTGGGTAATAGCCGCATCGGCGCCGGCCCCTATCTTGCGTGCAAAGCTTTGCAGATCCTCTTGCGGCGATTTTGCCTGAGGATGCATCTCGGGATAAGCCGCCACTTCGATGTGGAACCAATCGCCGGTCTCGGCGCGGATGAACTCGACCAGTTCATTCGCATAGCGAAATTCACTGTGCGAAAATCCGGTGGAGCCGTAACCGCTCGGCAAATCGCCGCGCAAGGCGACGATCCGCCTGATGCCATGCGACTTGTATTCGCTCAATATCGCACGCAAGCTGTCGCGCGAACTCCCCATACACGACAGGTGCGGCGCAGCTTCATGCCCTTCGTTCCGAATTTCCAATACGGTTTCGAGCGTTCCCTTCTGCGTGGAACCCCCTGCGCCGAAAGTAACCGAAAAATATTTCGGATGCAATTCGGCCAGTTTGGCACGCGCAATGCGCAGTTTTTCCGCCCCTTCCGGCGTTTTTGGCGGGAAAAACTCAATGCTGAAATTTCGCTCGGACTGAACCATTTATCTCTCTAGCAAAAGGGTGGAAATTGCCCACGAAATGATGCTGTACAACAGCGCGCCGCCGACTGCCGACATAAAGCCGGCCACATGAAAGCCTGCAACAAAATGCGCCACCGCCCAGAATAACAGGCCGTTGATAACGAAAATGAATAAACCCAGAGTCAAGAGGGTCACCGGCAAGGTCAGCAAAATCAATATGGGCTTGATCAGCGTATTCACCAAGCCCAATATCAACGCTGCCAATAACGCAACCGAAAAACTATCGATGCGCACCGACTCCATCAGATATGGCAGCGCGAACAATGCAACGGCATTAATGAGCCAGATAAGCAGCAAACGCATGACCGATCCCTTCTTGAAGGCTTACTTATTTTCCCTTGTATTTTCCATTGCATTTCCCCGTCGCCCCCACTTTCGCGAGAACGGTGAGAACATCATATACGCCGGTTAAATATTCTCCGCAAGGTTTATACATCACACTCTAATAACGGTAGTGCTCAGGCTTGTAAGGGCCGGCCTTGGACACGCCGATATAGGAAGCCTGCTCGGCAGTCAACTCCGTCAACTGCGCATTGAGTTTCCTCAATTGCAAACGCGCCACCTTTTCATCCAGATGCTTGGGCAAAATGTGCACACCGATCGGGTAATTATGAGTATGCGCAAACAATTCGATCTGGGCGATGGTCTGATTGGCGAACGACGAACTCATCACATACGATGGGTGGCCGGTGCCGCAACCCAAATTAACCAGGCGGCCTTCAGCCAGCAGAATGATGCGCTTGCCGTCCGGGAAAATAACATGGTCGACCTGCGGCTTGATATTTTCCCACTTGTATTGCCTCAGCGCCGCGACCTCGATCTCGTTGTCGAAATGGCCGATGTTGCATACGATGGCCTGGTCTTTCATCCGCGCCATATGGGCATGCGTGATCACATGATAGTTGCCGGTGCAGGTAACAAAAATATCGCCATGTTCGGCCGCATAGTCCATCGTCACCACGCGGTACCCCTCCATTGCCGCCTGCAGCGCGCAGATCGGATCGATTTCAGTTACCCACACCTGCGCCGACAACGCGCGCATCGCCTGGGCCGAGCCCTTGCCCACATCGCCGTATCCGGCGATGACGGCAACCTTGCCGGCGATCATCACGTCAGTCGCGCGTTTGATGCCGTCCACCAGGGATTCGCGGCAGCCGTACAGATTATCGAACTTGGACTTGGTGACCGAGTCGTTGACATTAATGGCCGGAAAGGCCAGCTTGCCCTCCTTGTGC
>JBIODP010000266.1:0-3714 GCA_044445195.1 Burkholderiales bacterium
CAAGCTTTGAATCACGACTTCACCCGCCTTGCGCAATGCATTGATTTTGGCGCGCAATACCGCATCCCGCCCCCAAGGCGCACGAATCGAGCGCTTGCGTCCGGCAATCGGCAACAGGCGCGCCAACTCGCGCAAGTCCAACGAAAATCCTGTTGCGGGGCGGGCTCGGCCGAATGCTTCGCCGACGTGATCATAACGGCCTCCGCGCGCCACGGCGTTCGGTAAACCGGGAACATAGATCGCAAACATAGCCCCGCTTTCATACTGGTAACCGCGTAAATCGGCCAGATCGATCGTCACGCTTGCGCCTGACGCCAAATCGACCAGCGACTGCAATTCATCCAGCGCACTGACGATTCCAGGCCACGCCGGCAACACTTCCCTGGCCCGGGTCAGGATCGTGGCATCGCCGTACAGGCTCGGTAATGCCATCAATGCCGAACGACTCGCCGCAGGGTAGCCGGCGGTAATCTCGCGCAGGCCGGATATATCCTTCGCGCGCAACAAATTGGTCAACTCGGGTTCATTACAACCAAGCTTTCGATCATTCGCCAGAATGGCTCGCAACACGCCTACATGGCTTAAATCCAGGCGCACCTCGGTAAATCCGGTCAACGCCAGCGAGACCAACGCCAATTCCTGAATTTCAGCATCGGCTTCCAACCCGGCATGCCCATAGATTTCGGCGCCGATCTGCAATGGCTCGCGGGTTGCATGCAGGCCCGATGGCCGCGTATGCAACACACTGCCGGCATAACACAGGCGGGTTACCGAAGCGCGATTAAGCAAATGCGCATCAATGCGCGCAGCCTGTATTGTCATGTCGGCACGCACTCCCATAGTGCGACCGGATAACTGGTCAACCAGTTTGAACGTGCGTAAATCGGTGTCCGGCCCGGCCCCGGTCAAAAGCGATTCCAGATATTCCAGCAAAGGCGGCATGACCAATTCGTAACCGTATAACTGGAAGTTATCAAGAATGATGCGGCGCAGCTCCTCAATCTTGCGCGCCTCGGACGGCAAGACATCGGCGATATTTTCAGGAAGAAGCCAGTTTGGCATAAAAAAAGTAAGAATAATCAGGAATCAGGAAACAGGAAAACGACGCAAGAAAATCCGGCACGACCACTAATCATGCCGAACTCATGCTGTAATGGCAAAAGGCGGGTAATCCCCTCCTACTTTTTCGTGCTTCCAGTGCCCGAGCTCTTCAGGTACTTGAAAAACTCGGAATTGGGGTCGACTACCATCACGTCGCTACGGGTCTTAAAGCTTGCGCGATAGGCTTCCAGGCTGCGATAAAACTTATAAAACTCAGAATTCTGACCAAACGCCTGGGCATAAATCTGGGAGGCCTTGGCATCGCCTTCGCCACGGATATTCTCGGCGTCGCGGTAGGCTTCAGCCAATAGCACCGTCCGCTGCCGGTCCGCATCCGCACGGATTTTTTCAGACACGGCGGCGCCTTGGGAACGCAAATCGTTAGCGACCCTCAGGCGCTCCGATTTCATGCGGTCATAAACCGACGCATTGATCTGCTCAACGTAATCGACCCTCTTCAAGCGCACGTCGACAATCTCAACGCCGATCTGCTTCGCCTCAGCCATCACCTTTTGGTGAATCGCATCCATGATTTTGCCGCGTTGGCCGGAAATGACATCGCGCACCGTGCGCTTGGTAATTTCATCGTTGAGCGCCGCTTTCACGATCTGCGACATACGATCGAGCGCGCGATGTTCATCGCCGCCGAAACTGACGAAATAAAGTTTCGGCTCAATGATGCGCCACTTCACAAATGCATCGACCAGGATATTCATTTTTTCGGCTGTGATGAAACGGTCTGTTTCAGGCGTTTCCAGCGTCAAAATCTGCTTGTCCAAAAACAGCACATTCTGGAACGGCGGCGGCAATTTAAAATGCAACCCCGGTTCATTGATCACTTCCTTGACTTCGCCCAGTGCAAACACGATCGCATATTGCCGTTGATCAACGACAAACAAGGTTGACGACACCATCATCAGCACGATGGCTGTCGCAATCAAATAGGATACGATGCGGTTCATTATCGTGCCTCCCGATCTCGGGAATCGCGGCTGCGCGCGTCGCGCAAGTGCTGAGCGTCCAGCCCTTGCAGCGGGTCTGGCGCCGGATTGACATCAACCGGGGTCTGCGCCGGCACACTCGGCTTGACATTGGCGTCACTGACCGCCGACTGCGCGATCAACTTGTCGAGCGGCAAGTAAAGCAGGTTATTGCCGCCTTTAGCGTCTATCATCACTTTGGTCGTATTTGAAAAAATTTGCTGCATGGTTTCCAGATACATGCGGTCGCGCGTAACGGCGGGGGCTTTTTGATAGGCAACCAACACTTGCTTGAAGCGCGACGCATCGCCTTCGGCATTGGCGACGACGCGAGCGCGATATGCCTCAGACTCCTGCATCAGACGCGATGCTGCGCCGGCTGCCCTCGGCACCACATCGTTGGCGTACGCTTGGCCTTCGTTCTTTTGGCGCTCGCGGTCTTGCCCGGCTTTGACTGCATCGTCGAATGCCGCTTGCACCTGTTCGGGAGGCTGCACGCCCTGCATCGTAACATTGGTGATCTGCACGCCCATTTTGTAGCGGTCCAGAATTTGCTGGGTTAATTCACCGACCTCGAAGGCAACCTTCTCGCGCCCTTCATACAGCACGAAGTCCATTTTGCTTTTGCCAACCACTTCCCGGATCGCTGTTTCCGCAACCTGTTTCACGGTATCTTCCTGATCGCGATTATTAAACACCCATGCAACCGCATCCTTGAGTTTATATTGCATTGCAAACTGGATGTCGATGATGTTCTCGTCGTCCGTCAGCATCAGCGCTTCGTTAGGCTGTTTGTTCTTGACATTGGAACGATACCCCACCTCGACCGTGCGGACCTGGGATACATTGACGATTTCATGACTTTGAATCGGATAAGGCCAGCGCCAGTTGAAACCGGCCGGAGTCGTATGGCTGAATTTACCAAAAGTCAGCACCACCGCAGTTTGGCCTTCCTGCACAATGAAGTAGCCGCTGGCGATCCACAACAAAAATAAAATGACAAACATCACCATCGCGCCTACACCGATGCCGCGCATATCGGGCTTGAAGCTGCCGCCGTTGCCGCCGCCGGAATCCCCTCCGCCCTTGCCGTTGCCCAACAGGCGATTCAGGCGCTGGTTGAAATCGCGCCACAACTGATCAAGATCGGGCGGCCCGTCATTCGGTCTCTTGCGTTCCTGGTTTTGATTGGGCCTGGTTGAATCGCGCCCCCAACGAGAATCGCCAAGCGAAAATATCGATCCGATTTTCTTAAATGTGGAAACAAGCATTCTGTCGCGATCCGGCTTTAAGTGAAGGTTGGAATGCTAAAATCATTATTATTTACGACAGAGTAAGGTTCCGTATCCGTATCGCCGACTTCTGCCGAATTATTCAGTTTTGCGAACTCGGTAATCGCCTGGCGCAACAAGTCCAATCCTGCGCCGGTTTGCGCACTGATCAGAACACGGTGGATTTTATCATATTCATCTCGTTCCAAGACCGGTTCCAGACCTGCCGTATCAATCTTGTTCCAGACCAGAATCTGCGGAATGCGGTCGGCGCCGATCTCTTTCAACACGACATTGACCTGCTCGATCTGTTCCATGCGCGCCGGACTAGCCGCATCCACCACATGCAGCAACAGATCGGC
>JBIODP010000267.1:0-3701 GCA_044445195.1 Burkholderiales bacterium
GGCGCGTACAGCACCGAAGTGCAAATATTTCGCGGCTACTGGATGGTCAACTGGTTCAAGGAACAATTCGGCCATCATGAGCAGGCACTGGGCGCAGCGCAGGGCGTGGCCGCTGAAACCCTGTTTGACGATCTGGTGAATAAAGTGCCGCCGGGATCGATGGGACTGATGCTGCAACCCTATTGGACGCCGGGTATCAAGATGCCCGGCCCGGAGGCCAAAGGCGCGATCATCGGTTTCGGCGACGTTCATACCCGCGCCCATATGTATCGCGCGATTCTGGAAGGCCTGGCCTACGCGCTGCGCGAAGGGAAAGAGCGCATCGAAAAGCGCAGCGGCGTGCCGATCACGTCGTTGCGCGTTTCCGGCGGCGGGTCGCAAAGCGATGCGGCGATGCAATTGACCGCGGACATCTTCGGTTTGCCGACGGCACGTCCGCACATCTATGAAACATCCGGCCTGGGCGCGGCAATCGACGCCGCAGTAGGGCTGGGCTTGCATGCCGATTTCCCGACTGCCGTCCGGCGCATGACACGCATCGGCCGCGTGTTCGAGCCGATACCGGCCAACCGGAAAATATACGACGAGCTATATACCCGGGTCTATCAAAAAATGTATCCGTGCCTGCAACCGCTGTATCGGGAGATCCAGAAAATTACCGGCTATCCGCGCATGGAATCCACACGCTAAAAAACCGCTTACCCTGCCTGGCGGCGTGCCTGCCGCGCCTGCGCACCCGGCAATCGCGGTAACTTGTGCGTCTGTCCGGCATAGTCTGTGCTGAGCACTTTGTTGACATCGGCCGCATCCATCCCGCGGCCGCATAACCAGGCAGCCACCAGGCCGGCCAGGCGATCCAGCGCAATGCGGTGGGTTGCATCCGTCTGTTCGTACAACCAATCCGAGAGCGCCATGAAATTGTCGAATGGCGCAGCGGCCAAAATCAGCGGCAGCGTGTGGGCAAAACGTCCCGAGTTGGCGACCAGATCCCAATACCGCGCAAATCGCACCAGCCTCTGCATGCTGGGAAAATCGATGCGGTCGGTCGCCAGTATGGTGTAGGGCGGATGCGGGTCGAATACCAGCCCGTAAGTTTGCGTATGCCGGATGATGGGCGTGCCGCGCAAGCGTTTCAGGATGCCGAACTGGATTTCATGCGGCTCAAGTTCAACCAGACGGTCGAATCCGCGCGCAAAACTGGCCATGTCCTCACCCGGCAAGCCGGCGATCAAATCGACGTGCAAATGCGCATGCGAATGCGCGCGCAGCCAGCGTATATTTTCTGCCGCCCGGTCGTTATCCTGCCTGCGGCTGAGCAATGCCTGCACCTCGGGATTGAAACTCTGGATGCCGATTTCCAATTGCAGCGATCCGGCCGGAAACCGGCTGATCGCATCTTTCAGGGCGTCGGGCAAGTGATCCGGCACCAGCTCGAAGTGCGCGAATACCGGATCTTGCGGCGCCGCCGCCAGCTTGTCGAGAAAAAATTGCATGATGCGCAGACTGGTCCTGGTATTCAGGTTGAAGGTGCGATCAACAAATTTGAACAACCGGGCGCCGCGCGCGTGCAAGGATTCCAGTTGCGCCAGAAACATGCCGGGATCGAACGGCCATGCAGTCTTGTCCAGCGACGACAGGCAAAATTCGCATTGGAACGGACAACCGCGCGACGCCTCCACGTAGAGCGTGCGATGCGCGATATCTTCATCGCTGTACAGCGCATAGGGCGGCACGATCTCAGCCAGCGGCGGCTGCACGCCTGCATGCACTTTCATCAACGGCTGCGGCCCGTTCAGAATTTGCCGGCACAACTGCGCAAAAGTGACGTCGCCCCAGCCGGTTACCAGGTAGTCGGCCAATTGCACTATCGCCTGCTCGCCACCTTCATACGACACTTCGGGGCCGCCCAGCACGATAATCAGTTGCGGCGCAACCCGCTTCAGCATGGCGACGACCCGGGTGGTTTCCTCGATATTCCAGATATAGACGCCGAACCCGATGATGCGCGGCTGCTGCGCCAGCAACTTTTCGACTATATCCGCCGTTCTGGCGCCAATCACGAATTCCTGTATGCGTGTCGACGGCTGCAAGTCCCCCATATTTGCCAGCAGGTAACGCAAACCCAGCGAAGCGTGCGCATAGCGGGCGTTGAGGGTGGACAACAGGATGGTCATGGCTTGCAGTGTAGGTAAAGCAGGTAAAATACGCGAACCTGCGGAAATGTCATTCTACGCCACCGCCCTGCATGCTTTCGATTATGATGGGGCGTGTTTCAGCAATTAAAGTCAACAATTAAAGGAATTTACGATGAAGCTCTATTTCAGCCCCGGCGCCTGCTCTCTGTCGCCACATATTATTTTGCGCGAATCCGGCCTGCCCTTCGAACTCGACAAAGTGAGTTTCGGCACCAAGCAAACCGACAGCGGCCAGGACTTTATGGCGATCAACCCGAAAGGATACGTGCCGGCGTTGCAGCTGGATAACGGTCAGATCCTGACGGAAGGCCCGGCGATTGTGCAATACCTGGCCGACCTGGTGCCGGAAAAGCAGTTGGCGCCGGTTGCCGGCAGCATGGAACGCTATCGCCTGATGGAATGGCTGAATTTCATTGGCACCGAAGTGCATAAAAACTTCAGCCCGCTGTTCAACCCAAAAACTCCTGAAGAAACCCGTAATACCGTGCGCGAAAACCTGTTGAAGCGTATCGGCTTCGTGGCCAAACAACTCGAACGTTCGAACTACCTCAACGGCGACAGTTTCAGCGTCGCAGACGCTTATTTGTTTACCGTGCTGAACTGGACGGGCCATGTCGGCATCGACCTGACGCCCTGGCCTGCGGTCGTGGCCTTTCAGGGACGTGTCGCCGCGCGCCCGGCGGTTCGTGCGGCGCTGGTGGCCGAAGGTTTGATCAAAGAGTAAGCTGAAACCAAGGTAAGGGCTATCGCATGAAGGCCGTTACATGGCGATACTCCCTCTCCCCCAACCCCTCTCCCGCAAGCGGGAGAGGGTAGAACGGTTTCCCTATTTTTACCCAAAGAAATAACACATGGCAAATTACGTCTACACCATGAATCGCGTGGGCAAGATCGTTCCGCCCAAACGCCAGATTCTGAAGGATATTTCGCTTTCATTCTTTCCCGGCGCCAAAATCGGCGTGCTCGGCTTGAATGGCTCAGGCAAATCCACTTTGCTCAAAATCATGGCGGGTCTCGACAAGGATATTATCGGCGACGCCATCCCGATGCCGGGCCTGAACATCGGCTATCTGCCGCAGGAACCGGCGCTCGACCCCGAACAAACTGTGCGCCAGGCTGTCGAAAGCGGCCTGGGCGAGGTATTTGAAGCCAAGGCCAAACTGGACGCGGTCTATGCCGCCTACGCTGAACCGGATGCCGATTTCGATGCGCTGGCCGCGGAACAGGGGCGGCTGGAAGCGATCATCTCGACGTCGGCCGGCGACAATCTCGACCAGCAACTGGAAATGGCCGCCGATGCCCTGCGCCTGCCGCCTTGGGATGCCAAGATCGGCGTATTGTCCGGCGGTGAGAAACGCCGGGTCGCGCTATGCCAACTGCTGTTGTCGAAACCGGATATGCTGCTGCTCGATGAGCCAACCAACCATCTGGATGCAGAATCGGTCGACTGGCTGGAGCAATTCCTGCAGCGCTTCCCCGGCACCGTGGTAGGCATCACCCATGACC
>JBIODP010000268.1:0-3698 GCA_044445195.1 Burkholderiales bacterium
ATTATGTATACAACACTGCCGCGATCGTCGTTGTACTGCAATGAAGGCCACCATGCCTTTCGCGAAACCGTGCGCCGTTTCGTCGAAAAGGAAATTTTGCCGAACGTCGATGCCTGGGACGAGGCTGAAGAATTTCCGCGCGATCTCTACCTCCGCGCAGCGGAACTGGGCCTGCTCGGCCTTGGCTTTCCGGAGGAATACGGCGGGTCGCCGGGCGACCTGTTTTACAGCATGGCAATGGTCGAAGAATTGACGCGCGCGGCCAGCGGCGGGCTGCTGGCTTCGCTGTTTAGCCACACCATCGGCGCGCCGCCGATCGCCGCCGGGGGCTCGGCGGCATTGAAAGCGCGCGTCCTGCCGCAGATACTCGCGGGCGAAAAGATATCGGCGCTGGCGGTGACTGAACCGTCCGGCGGTTCGGATGTGGCGAACCTTACCTTACGGGCAGAGCGCGACGGTGACGCTTACATTCTCAACGGCAGCAAGACATTCATCACATCCGGCATGCGCGCCGATTACATTACCGTGGCAGCGCGCACCGGCGGGCCAGGCGCCGGCGGCGTGTCCGCCCTGTTGGTCGAGGGCGATATGCCGGGCTTGACGCGCACGCCGCTCAAAAAAATGGGGTGGTGGTGTTCCGATACCGCGCAGTTGCATTTTGACGATTGCAGGGTGCCGATCGCCAACTTGCTGGGGCAAGAAAACGGCGGATTCCAGATTTTCATGCTCAATTTCAATCGGGAGCGGCTGGCGCTCGCCATACAGGCGTATGGTTTTGCGCGCGTGTGTCTGGACGAGGCATCGGAATGGGCGACCGCGCGCACCACGTTCGGCAAGCGTTTGGTCGGTCATCAGGTAGTCCGACACAAGCTGGTGGAAATGGCGACGCGCATCGAAGCCACGCGTACCCTGATCGAGGATTTGACGCATCGCCTGGAGCAGAACGAGTCGCCGGTGCCGCAAATTTGCATGCTGAAGAATTTTGCCGCGCAGACAATGCAGTTCTGCGCCGACAATGCGGTACAGATACTGGGCGGCATGGGTTTCATGCGCGGCACAAAATCGGAGCGCATCTATCGCGAGGTCAAGGTTAATATGATAGGCGGAGGCGCCGAGGCTGTGCTGAACGAACTGGCGGCGCGGCAATGGGGTTGGGCCTGACGACCATGTCTCGATTTCATCGGCATGCAAGATTAATATAATAGGAGACTGACAGTGTATCGTTCCATTTTTAGCCCCGGCCTGTTTGACGGCGCACTTGCGATCGTCACTGGCGGCGGCAGCGGCATCGGGCGGTGCGTCGCGCATGAACTGGCCGCGCTGGGCGCCACCGTGGCATTGGTCGGACGGACGCAGCATAAGCTCGAAACGGTGGCGCGGGAAATTGCAGAAAGCGGCGGATGCGCGCATGCGTATCCCTGCAATATACGCGACGAAGAAGCGGTAAAAGCGCTCATCGCGCAAATTGTTGCGGAGCACGGAAGAGTGGATGCACTGGTCAACAACGCAGGCGGCCAGTTTCCCGCGCAGCTCAAGGATATCTCACGCAAAGGATGGGAGGCGGTGATCCAGACGAATCTGACAGGCGGCTTCCTGATGTCCCGCGAATGCCTGAATCAGTCGATGCAGAAAACAGGCGGCGCGATCGTCAATATCGTCGCTGACATGTGGGGCGGCATGCCCGGTATGGGGCACTCCGGCGCCGCGCGCGCGGGCATGGTCAACTTCACTGAAACGGCCGCATTCGAGTGGGCCACCTACGGGGTACGCGTCAATGCAGTGGCGCCGGGCTATGTGGCGTCGTCCGGCCTTGACGCCTATCCGCCCGAAGTGCGCGACACGATTCTGCAAGCCGGAAATCAGGTGCCGTTGCAGCGCCTGGCGACTGAGGCCGAAATCTCCGCCGCCATCGTGTTCTTGCTTTCCAGTGCAGCGGCGTTCATCACGGGCGCCGTCTTGCGCATTGATGGCGGCAGGCCCAACGTCCGGACTGGATTTCCGATGGATGCGCAACGCAAAGTGCCGCCGTTTAACGGCTTCCACCTTGCCACCCTGCCAAAAATACTTCAAGACCGGGAGCAGGAGTAATGCCGCAAATCGAATCCCGCATCATTCCCCAAAGCGACCTGTTCCAGCAGAACCGCGCCGCGTTGCTGGGCCAGGTCGAACAGTTGCGCGTGCTGGAACAGCGCACCCGGGAAAAATCGGAAGCGTCGCGCCCGCGTTTTGAAAAACGGGGGCAGTTATTGCCGCGCGACCGGCTGGGCCGATTGCTCGATTCCGGCGCGCCATTTCTGGAGCTATCCACGATGGCGGGTTTTTGCCTCGACAAGCCCGACCCGGCGAAGTCCATTCCCGGAGGCGGCATTGTAGCGGGGATCGGCTATGTCAGCGGCGTGCGCGTCATGATATTAGTCGACGATGCCGGCATCGACGCCGGCGCGGTGCAGGCAATGAGCATTGAAAAATTTCAGCGCGCGCAAATGATCGCGCTGGAACAGAAACTGCCGTTCATCCACCTGGTGGAGAGCGCCGGCGCCAATCTGCTTAACTACAAGGTCGAAACCTTCATTCTCGGCGGCAGCGGTTTTTATTGGTTGGCACGGCTTTCCGCCGCCGGCTTGCCGGTCATTACCGTCGTTCACGGCTCCAGCACGGCGGGCGGCGCCTATATGCCGGGGTTGTCCGATTATGTGGTGATGGTGCGCGACCGCGCCAAGGCATTTTTGGCCGGTCCGCCGTTGCTGATAGCCGCTACCGGCGAAGTGGCGACCGAGGAAGAACTGGGCGGCGCAGAGATGCATGCCGCCACCTCGGGGCTGACCGAATACCTGGCGCAAGACGATGCCGATGCATTGCGCATCGCGCGCGACATTGTGGCCGCGCTGGACTGGGACCGGGATCTGCCGGCACGGGTCGGCAAGTACGCGCCGCCGCGTTACGACGTGGAGGAATTGCTGGGCATCGCCTCGACCGACCATAAGAAACCGCTCGATATGCGCGAGGTGATAGCGCGCATTGCGGATGGCTCCGATTTCCTTGAATTCAAGCCCGGTTACGGCCCGGCTACCCTGACCGGGCATGCGGCAATATGCGGCATGCATGTGGGAATCATCAGCAACAACGGACCGCTCGACCCGGCCGGGGCGACCAAGGCGACGCATTTCATTCAAGTGTGCTGCCAGTCCAATACCCCCTTGCTGTATTTGCAGAACACCACCGGTTTCATCGTCGGCAAGGCATCCGAGCAAGCCGGCATGATCAAGCATGGCTCGAAGATGATCCAGGCGATGTCCAACGCCAACGTGCCGCGCATTACGCTGCATTGCGGCGCCTCGTTTGGCGCCGGCAATTATGGCATGTCGGGGCGCGGTTTTTTCCCGGATTTCTGCTTCAGCTGGCCGAATGCGAAAACCGCCGTGATGGGCCCCGAGCAGGCGGCCGGCACAATGGCGATCGTCATGGAAGCAAGCATGCGCCGCAAGGGACTGGAAGTCGATCAAAACGCCATCGACGGCATGCGCATGATGGTGATCGATACCTTCGAGAAGCAGACCAGCGCGTTGCAAATTTCCGCGCGCCTGTTGGACGACGGCGTAATCGATCCGCGCGATACGCGCAAGGTGCTGGGTTTCGTGCTGTCGATATGCGATGAAAGTCGCAGGCGCACGCTGCATCCGGTTCAGTTTGCAGTAGGC
>JBIODP010000269.1:0-3686 GCA_044445195.1 Burkholderiales bacterium
GTAGAGGCAACCCGCATCGGGGCCCTCAATTTCCTGGAAAAACCGATCTCTCTGCAAAAGCTGTTGAAAGCGGTGCAACAGGGATTGGCGCGCGTTACCGATAGCCGTCCGGCGCATTTCCAGGTGCGACCGATCTCGCCGCAGGCTGAACCTATCCGTGTGGTTCAGGATGTGTCGTTTTCCACGGTGCCGCATAATCCGCCGGCGGTATCGATGCTGCAGCCGGAAACGCAACTGTTTTCCCTGTTGTTCGATCTGCAATTAAGAGAGGCGCGCGATGCGTTTGAGCGGGCTTACTTTGAGCACCATCTGACGCGCGAAAACGGCAGCATGACGCGTGTCGCGGAAAAAACCGGCCTGGAGCGCACCCATCTTTACCGCAAATTGAAGCAGTTAGGGGTCGAACCGGGAAAATTGTCGAAAAGGGGAGGCTGACACTCGCTATTGCACGTTATTTTGCTTGAGGATCAATCGGCGCATTCAATATTTCGGAGAAGAGTCCGTTACCGATATATGACACGCAAAGTCATCATTGAGTAATATTTTTTTGTTACAGGCTTGAAATTGGTCCACCGAAACGTCATTTGAAGCGTTATAAAGCAATGTTCGCATTGAATCTCTCTCTAGGAGCCTATATGAACCTCATATACAACAGCGAGCAATATAGTGTCGTGGAATTCGGCATCGACCATGATCAGGAAGCCTTGAGTTCGGGCGGCTATGAAATCATGCATAAACCCGGCAGGCGCGAGATATTCATCTGTGGCGCGATGGCTGAAAGTTTTCGCGAAAGCGTGAGAACGCTGATCGGCTCTGAGCCCAGCATCGAAGATATCGATGAATTTCTCGGCAAGTACGATGCCGTGATGCGCAACCGGGTCGTGTTTCACTAATAAAAGGCGCCTATGGCGTGGCGGACAAACGGCTTGATTGCGATAAATTGCCCATACGATAAGTTATTTGTCCGCTAGCGCATTAAAATCATCCATCCATTGCTGCAATCTTGAGTTTGCGTGCGCTTTTTGTTCGGGCGTGGCGAGATTGATAATGACTGCGGTCAGCTGCGCAACACTGTCTTTAGACGCATCGAAAAACGCCAGCATTTTCGGGCTGGCATTGGCGTGTATCAGATAATTATTATTGACATAGGCTTTCACCATGCCGGCCACCGCGTCGCGGGGAGGCTTTTCAAGCTGGATTTGCTTCAATAACGCAATCAGCGTCTGTTGGCGCTGCAAGCGGTCGGCAAACCACATTTCATTGTTCAGCGGCCGCTGGTCGGATGCGCGCCGGATCACGGCTTGCTGCTCGGCGCTAAAATGGCCAAACCAGTATTCGGCCAGGTCCATGATTTTTTTGAAACGGAATTCCTGGCGCTCCTGCAGATCGCCGCGCAAATAGTTTTTGCGATATTCATCGTTATTGGAAGCGAATTTTTGTTCCAGACGATCGACATTTTCAGCATCCATCGATAAGGCCAGGTCGGCAAGGTCGGGCGCCGTTTCGTCTATTATCCGGATTAAGCGCGTGGTAAGCGCGTCGTAATCGGCCAGCACGTCCGCCTTGCTCACTTCATGTTGCAAGCGGCGCTGGGCCGCCGCCAATAATTGCACATAGTCCCTCAGTTGCGTCTCGCGATGCCAGGCAAACAGCCTGTCTATGCGCTGCGTGACCCAGGTCTGCTGGCTGGAATGGAAGCCGACGTAGCCGTTCAGCCACCAATAAGTAATGGTCTCGCCGTTGTTGTAGCCGAGGCGAATCAGGCTGCAGGCAGCCAGAATAACGACAATCAGACAGAGTCCGATTCTTTTTAGAAGAGCCGCCGCTGGTCGCGTGATAAAATTTTGCATTATCCTGATCGGTCGCCTATGAACGTTGTTATTCTAGCTGCAGGCATGGGGAAGCGCATGCATTCCGCATTGTCCAAGGTATTGCACCCATTGGCCGGCAAGCCGCTGTTATCGCATGTAGTCGACACCGCCCGCGCCCTGTCGCCTGCCACCCTGACCGTTATTTACGGGCACGGAGGCGAGGCGGTGCCCCAGGCGCTGCAAGCGGCCGATATTACTTTCGTCAAGCAGGAACCCCAACTGGGCACCGGCCATGCGGTGATGCAGGCGATTCCTTATCTGAACGACGATGCGCCAACCTTGATCCTGTACGGCGACGTTCCGTTGACGAGCAGGATAACATTGCAACGGCTATTGGATAGTGCCGGAGCCGACAAATTGGCTATATTAACAGTCGAACTGGATAACCCGGCCGGTTACGGGCGGATTGTGCGCAAAGATGGCGCGAAAGACGGCCCGATAGTCCGCATCGTCGAACAAAAAGACGCCACCGCCGACGAGCGGGAGATACATGAAATCAATACCGGCATCATGGTGGCGCCCACCGCCAGGCTCAGGCAATGGCTGGGCACGCTCTCCAAAGACAATGCGCAGGGCGAATATTACTTGACCGATATCGTCGCCAGGGCAGTAGCGGACGGGGTAAGCATAGTCTCTGCCCAGCCGGACACGGTTGCCGAAACCTTGGGCGTCAACAGCAAGGCGCAGTTGGCCGAGCTGGAACGGCTTTACCAGAACCGGTTGGCCCATGCGCTGCTGGAACAAGGCGTCACGCTGGCCGACCCGGCCAGGATCGACGTGCGCGGCGAACTGCATTGCGGGAAAGACGTCAGCATCGACATCGGCTGCCTGTTCGAAGGCAAGGTCGAGCTGGAAGACGAAGTGACGATAGGGGCTTACTGCGTAATTAAAAATGCCCGCATTGCGCGCGGCGCGCATATCAAGCCGTTTTGCCACATTGAAGAGGCGCAGATCGGCAGCGGCTCGCAGGTCGGGCCGTATGCCAGGCTGCGCCCCGGCACGACACTGGCCGAAGACGTCCACATCGGCAATTTCGTCGAGGTCAAGAATAGCCAGGTAGCCGCGCATAGCAAGGCCAACCACCTGACGTATCTGGGCGACGCCACAATCGGCGCCCGCGTCAACATAGGCGCCGGCACCATTACCTGCAATTACGACGGCGCAAACAAGTTCCGCACCGTGATTGAAGACGACGCCTTCATCGGCAGCGGCAGCGAGTTGGTGGCGCCGGTGACGGTCGGCAAAGGCGCCACGCTGGGCGCCGGCACCACGTTGACCACCAGCGCGCCGGCTGACAAATTAACCGTTTCGCGCACCAGGCAGAAGTCCATAGACGGCTGGAAGCGGCCGGTGAAGCAGAAGAACGAATCGAAAAAATAAGGTAACTATGTGCGGCATCGTCGGCGCGGTAGCGCAACGCAATATCACTCCCATCCTGCTGGAAGGCCTTAAACGGCTCGAATACCGGGGCTATGACTCATGCGGCATTGCGCTGCTGGCGGACGGCACACTGCAGCGCTCGCGCAGCACCTCGCGCGTGCTCGATCTGGAAAAGCAGATAGACAGCGCCGGCCTTGCCGGCTTCACCGGCATTGCCCACACGCGCTGGGCAACCCATGGCGCGCCCACTTCGCACAACGCGCACCCGCACTTCTCCGGCGACCAGATTGCCGTGGTCCATAACGGCATCGTTGAAAACCATGATGAATTGCGGGCAGAACTGAGCGCCGCAGGCTATGTTTTTGAAAGCCAGACCGACACCGAAGTTATCGCCCACCTGATCGCCAGCCTGTATGAAGGAGACCTGTTCAAGAC
>JBIODP010000270.1:0-3682 GCA_044445195.1 Burkholderiales bacterium
ACGAACTGACCGTTGGCGACGAGTGGGTCGTCATCAGAGACGGCGTCCGGCATACGGTGAATGCCAAGCCGGAAAAAGGCGGTTATCTGATCGAATACAACGGGCGGGTATACGAAATCCTGTCGAACTGGTCGCTCGGCCAACCTATCATGCATGGCACCTGCAATGGCGAACCGTTCACGATTCAGCTTGAGCGGCGCGGCATCAAGCACCGTCTTTTTCATTGGGGGGCACAAGTCGATCTGACCGTACTGACCGCTCACGCGGCTGGATTGCTGGCATTGATGATAGAAAAGGCGCCGCCCGATCTGTCGAAATTCCTGATCTCGCCGATGCCGGGGCTGCTGCGCGAAATCAGCGTCAAGGAAGGCCAGGAAGTGAAAGCCGGCGAAAAACTGGTGGTGATTGAAGCGATGAAAATGGAAAACATTCTCAAAGCCGATCAGGATTGCACCGTAAAGAAACTGGTCGCGGCCGCCGGCGAGAGTTTATCTGTCGATCAGGTCATTATCGAATTTGAATAAACGCCCGGGAGGCAGAAACGCCACGACCGGCGTTTCTGGCCGAACCTCTAGCCGGCGCTCCGGGCGACGGCGCCGAATGCCGCCACGACTTCAGGCGGCGCTTGCACCAGTTCGATCAATACGCCTTCGCCGGCAATCGGAAATTCATCGTTCGCCTTCGGATGCAGGAAGACAATATCGAACCCGGCGGCGCCCTTGCGGATGCCACCCGGCGCGAAACGCACGCCTTTTGCCGTCAGCCAGGTGACTGCTTGCGGTAAATCGTCGATCCATAATCCGACGTGGTTGAGCGGCGTCGCATGCACCGCAGGCTTTTTATCCGGATCGAACGGCTGCATCAAATCGACCTCGACCCTGAACGGGCCTGTGCCTATCGCCGCGATGTCTTCGTCCACGTTTTCACGTTCGCTGACAAAATTGCCGGTAATCTCCAGGCCGAGCATCTCTACCCACAGTTGCCGCAGTTTCAGTTTATCCGGGCCGCCAATGGCGATCTGCTGAACTCCCAGAACCTTGAATGGACGATCGCTCATATGCTATTGCCTCGTATCAAAAAATTAAATGCGTGAAACCTGCGCCGCTGTGCGTTCATTGTTTTCCGTTGCTAACCCGTAACTCTTCAGCCGCTGGCGCGAGTGCGGAGTGTGTTTTGGGGAAGAGAAAGCGCGAGCGATCCAATGAAGTGCGAGCAGGATGCGCATGACGACAGTAGTCAGCGGTCATGAGCCCGTCTACTTGCAGACGCTCTCTTTCCCCAAAACACACTCCGCACTCGCGCCAGCGGCTGAAGAGTTACGTTAACCCTTGTATTGCCACCGCTTCCATGCGGCAAGCACTCCGTTCGGATACTCCGGTCGCCCCCGGCTGCCATTATAGCGGCCCAGCGCCAGATACAGGTTGCCGCCCTCCTGATCGATATACATCCGCAAGATAGAGCAACCGTAACGCAGATTGGTTTGCATGTTAAACAGCTTCTTCGGATCGCCATCGCCGATCACGCGCGTCCAAAACGGCATCACTTGCATATAACCGCGTGCGCCAACCGATGACAGCGCATACTTGCGAAAGGCCGATTCGACCTGGATCAACCCCAATACCAGTTGCGGCTCCAGACCGGCGCGCGTGGCCTCGTACCATACCGTTCGCAAAAACTCGTCCCGCACCTGCGCATCGGGCAAGGTCGATTTGAGGCGTTCCGATGTCTCGCCACGCCAATACAGGTACTTGATGCGGTCTTTTATATCGGCAAATAGAGGCTTGGGCGGACGCGGGTCGGTGATCGCCCGCGTCAATGCGGTGCGCACGGAATCGGCCATTGCCTCCTCTTGCTGATTGCCGGCACAGGCGCAGAGGCAACTGCAGCACAACCAGGCCGCCAAGCCGAGACGCGCCGCCGTCATGCGCAATGCGCTCACACCGCCAATCTGGCTTTGATGAATTCAACCATCTCCGCAACGGCGACTGCGGTGGCAGCGCTATCGCGGCGGCCCTGATACTCAAGCTTGCCTTCCTTCAGGCCACGCTCCCCGATCACAATGCGGTGCGGAACACCGATCAACTCCCAATCGGCAAACATCGCGCCGGGACGTTCGCCACGATCGTCGAGGATGACATCGACCCCGGCCGCTTCGAGCGCAAGGTAGAGTTGTTCGGTAGCGTTTTTGACCATCTCGTTTCTATCGTATCCCATTGGACAGAGCACCACTTCAAACGGCGCAATCGACACCGGCCAAACGATGCCCTTTTCATCGAAATTCTGCTCGATTGCAGCGCCCAGGATGCGCGTGATGCCGATTCCGTAGCATCCCATCTGCAACAGTTGCGGCTTGCCGTTTTCATCCAGATAGGTAGCCTTCATATCGCTCGAATAGCGGGTGCCCAGCTGAAATACATGGCCAACCTCGATCCCGCGCTGAATGGATAATACCCCCAGACCATCGGGCGAGGGCTCGCCTGCCGTCACATTACGCAAATCGGCGACCAGCGGCTCAGGCAAGTCACGCCCCCAATTGACGCCGGTGATATGAAAATCGGTCTCGTTTGCGCCGCAAACGAAATCGCTCATGTTGGCAACCGTGCGATCCGCCACCACCTTGACCGGTTTGTGCGTGCCGATCGGGCCAAGATACCCCGGCAAGGCGCCAAACCATTCGATAATTTCTGATTCGGTGGCAAAACGGCAACCGTCGAGACCCGGTACTTTATTCGCCTTGGCTTCATTCAGCTCATGGTCGCCGCGCAATAATAATAGCCAGACTTCCTTTTGATTGCCGCCTTGCCCGTCCTCTTTGTCCACGGTGAGCACGATGGATTTAACCATGCGCGTCAGATCCAGCCCGAGCAACGCCGCCACATCCTCGCACCTGGTTTTGCCGGGGGTCGGCGCCTTGCTCAATGTTTGCATTGCCGCCCCGCGCGAAGCGGTCAAGGCGAGTGCTTCGGCTGCCTCCATATTTGCCGCATAAGCGGACGTCGGGCAGTAAACAAGGGCATCTTCGCCGGTTTCGGCGATCACGTGAAATTCGTGCGAGCCGGAGCCGCCGATGGCGCCGTTATCGGCGGCCACCGCGCGAAACTGTAAACCGAAGCGGTCGAAAATGCGCACGTAGGCGTCGTACATGATGCGATACGACTGCTGCATGCCGGCCACATCCCGGTCAAACGAGTAGGCATCCTTCATGGTAAATTCGCGGCCCCGCATCAGCCCGAAACGCGGGCGGCGCTCATCCCGGAATTTGGTCTGGATATGGTAAAAATTAATCGGCAACTGGCGATACGACTTGATGTCGGCCCTGACAATGTCGGTAATCACCTCTTCCGAGGTCGGTTGAATCGCATAGTCGCGGCCATGGCGATCTTTCACCCGCATCAATTCCGGTCCCATTTTGTCCCAACGCCCGGTTTCTTGCCATAGTTCGGCCGGTTGCACCACCGGCATCAGCAATTCGACCGCTCCGGCCCGATTCATCTCTTCGCGCACAATCGATTCAACCTTGCGAATGATGCGCAGACCCATCGGCATATACGTATAAATACCGGAACCGAGGCGTTTAATCATCCCGGCGCGTTGCATTAGTTGATGACTTACCACTTCGGCGTCGGACGGGGCTTCTTTGAGAGTGGCAATAAAAAATCGGGAGGCGCGCATAACGATGAAT
>JBIODP010000271.1:0-3661 GCA_044445195.1 Burkholderiales bacterium
CATGCCGCTCAAAAAAGGCTACAGCTATCGAACTGTGCGCGACAACATAGCGCAGTTGTTGAGTGAGGATTATCCATACAAGCAGGCCGAGGCCGCCGCCTTCAACAATGCCAGGCGGCACTATATGGCGCGCTTCCCGCAGAGTGCATTGCCTGATTATCTGCAATTGCCGCAAGTAAAGCGCAGGATCAGAAAGGTAAACCCTGTTCCGGCATCGCATATCGTCAAACAGCGCGATGCAGCCGCCAGGCTGTACAAAAAATTCACCGGCCACGAAGCCCTTGATGAAATTATTGTTGACAAACCGGTATTGCCGGATGTAATGTTGATCGTAGGCGATATTGACGGCATCCTGTACACAACGGTACGCGATGGCAAAACCGAAAAATATATCCACCAGTTTAAGAAAACCAGCCGCCCGCTCTTTTGCGTTTCACCTGACGGCAAATTAATTTTCATACTCGGCGGGAGTTATGATTTCACGGAGCGGGGCATCGTTGACCGCACATGAATTTTAATCAGAAGGAGAAACAAAAATGTCTTTGATGCTGATAAACCCAAAACATCGTGCAAAGCGCCGCAGCAATCCGCGCCATCGTTCCGCCGCGCAGCGCGCGGCAACCGCCCGCATGTTGGCCGCTAATCGAGCCAGGCGCGGACACAATCCCAAGCGCCGCCGTCATGCAGCGCACCGTCGCCATAACCCGGTAGGATTGCATCGCGTGCGCAGTAACGTCATGCACCATATCCGTCGGCGCCGGCATCGCAATCCGATCTCGACCGGCGGCGCGGTGAACTTGCTGATCAATGGCGCGATAGGTGCCGTGGGCATTGTAGGCGTCAACGCAGTTACGTCCATGCTGCCCGCCACGGTGAACACCGGCAGGACGCTGTACGCTACCCGCGCCGTGTTGGCATTGGTTATCGGCACCGTCGGGCGCGCGGCATTGGGTGACAAGGCGCGCGCGGCGGCAGAGGGTGTATTGGCCGCGAACTTCGCCGACCTGATCGTATCGCTGACATCCGCCAGCTTGCCGGGTGCCGGGTTGCATGGTATCGGCGCATATCTGTCCAGCATCCACATGAACCAGCAGCTTCCCTATGCAAATAGCGGATTCCCTTCGCAACCTGCGCACCTAGACCGTGAACTGGACGGCATGGGCGAATATCTGGCGCAGTATTAAGCCGATCACATGACAAGGAACTGAAAAATGAAAAACTTTTTTCATGCGCTGCATGACCGGTTATTCGGCTGGATGGTAGAGCAGGGCTTGATTGCGTGCGCGATCCCGGCCTTGAAAGACCTGGCACAGTATTCGGTGAACCGCGCAGGTGCCGAGGGCATCCGGCAATCGCTGTTTGACAGCCTGCTTTATCCGTTGGGCGGATTGAACCAGTTTAACTTTTTTTCGCTGTCCATCGGCCAGGGCATAACTACGGCACTAGGCGGGGCGGTCGGATCAAGCAAAACGATCAACGATACCAACATGGATGTTCCTGGAATGCTGCCCGCCGGGAAGTCATTCCTGGTTGCCAGCATCGAGGTGCCGTTCTATGCCGGACTGTCCAACGTAGCCAATACCTACACGCCCGCCATTCCAGGGCTATTTGTTGCCGTCGCCGCCGCCGCCGTGGCCGCGCAACTCAACGACGTGGCGACTTTCTACCAGAGCGGCAGCCTTAAGTTTTTCGTGGGCAACAAGGTATATCTGGAAGAGGCTCCATTGGTGCGCTTCCCCCCCAAGGTAACTTTTGTTTTGGACGGAGGCATCGCGTCCACGTCGGCAACCACTGGCGAAGTGGCCGCAATCAATGCGCACGCTACCGGACGCCCATACATGGTCGAGCCGCCCGTGTATCTGCAAAACAACCAGAACTTTATCGTGCAGTTGAATTATCCGGCTGGCGCTGTTGCGCTGCCGTCGGGTTTCAATGGCCGCGCGCAAGTGGTGCTGGACGGCTACATGTATCGCAATTCGCAATAATCAATCCTTAAACAAACCTGGAGAATTGAAAAATGAAAAACCTTATCAACGGCCTTTTTGCAACCGCCCATGATCACCTTTTCAAGTGGATGGTGGGCAACGGCATGGTGCTGTGCGCGATCCCGTCACTGACCGACCTGCAAAACTATTCGGTGAACCGCGCAGGTGCCGAGGGCATCCGGCAATCGCTGTTTGACCATCAACTCTATCCGACGGCGGGACTGGTGCAAATGAACTTTTTTGTGCTGCCTATCGGCCAGGGTGTCGCAACAGCGTTAGGCGCGGCAGTCGGATCACAAAAGACCATCAACGATACCAACATGGAAGTGCAGGGTATGCTGCCCGCAGGTAAATCGTTCCTGATCACCAGCATCGAGGTACCGTTCTATGCCGGATTGTCTGCCGCCGCAAGTACCTACACTCCGGCCGTGCCGTCGGTATTTGCCGCCGCCGCCGCCGCCGCCGTGGCCGCGCAGGTCAACGACGTGGCGACTTTCTACCAGGCGGGATCGTTGCGGCTGTTCATCGGCAGCAAGGTCTATCTGGAAGAGGCTCCGTTGATGCGCTTCCCGCCAAAGACGCAATTGTCGCTGGACGTTGCAATCGGATCGAACTCCGGCACGGCAGGCGAAGTCGCAGCGATCAGCGGCAAGATCGCGGGGCGTCCGTACATGCTGGAACCGCCGATTTATCTGCAAAACAACCAGAACTTTCTGGTGCAGTTGAACTACCCGGCGGTAGTGGCTACGCCAAGCGGTTTCAATGGCCGCGTGGGCGTGTACCTGGACGGCTACCTGTATCGCAATTCGCAATAACCGGTCAACAGTCGGAAGCCGCAGCACAGGGGCGGCATAGGCCGCCCCTGCTTTGAATAGGAGCAACAACATGGCACGCCCGCAAAAAGATTTTTTCGTATATCCGGTTTCCTTCCTTGGGCTGGTTGCCGGTGCCGTCGCATCGCAGGTTTTGACCTTTGACGCATCGTCCGACTTCGTATGGTATTACGGCTGCTATACCGCAGACGTGGCCGCCGCCGGACAGACGCAAGGCACGCGCACCTTCCCGCTGGTGAACATCCTGATCACGCCAACGGACACCGCCGCGCAATTCATGCAGGCGGCCATCCCGTTGACGCACATGTTTGGCATCGGTGAAAATCCATTTGTCATGCCATCGCCGCGACTGATCCCGGCGCGCAGCGCGATAAACTTCCAGGTCACGAACCGCGACGCGGCGCAGACTTACAACCTGTTCCTGAGTCTGGTAGGCGTCAAGCAATATCTGGCGTAAGCGGCCATGACTCATAATATACCGTCCGCCACGTTTGACCTGCCGGACGCGGTACAGAGTATCAATAAGGGCGACTTGACGCGCGCGCGCCAATTCAACCGCCGCGAAAGGCTAAACATGAACGGCCTTAACCGCGAGATCATCGGCGGCAACTACGATAATACCAACAATGCGTCGGGCGGAGCATCGCAGACGTACATTGATCCAGTGCCCGGCCAGGTGATGCAGCCGCCAGCCGTGTGGCGGGACCGCGGCCTTACCTCCCCCCTCACCATCACTACCCGGTCGGCTGAAATCCAGCCGGATTTCAGCCGACAGGTTAGTGATGTTGAGCGGATAGGTAAGGCCGCGTTCCAGCAACACGGCTGGCGTCTGCATCACCTGGC
>JBIODP010000272.1:0-3660 GCA_044445195.1 Burkholderiales bacterium
ACGGTAAGTCGGCCACCTCGTCCAGCATCAAGGTTCCGCCGTTGGCGGCTTGAAAAAACCCCTCGCGATCTTCAATGGCGCCGGTAAAAGCGCCTTTGCGGTAGCCGAAAAACTCCGCCTCCATCAGCGCTTCAGGGATCGCTCCGCAATTGACTGCGATAAAAGGCTTCTCCGCCCGCGCGCTTTGGACATGAATATCGCGTGCGGCAAGCTCCTTGCCGCTGCCGGATTCGCCCGTCAGGGTGATCGGCGCCATGCTGCGCGCCAGCCGCACAATCTGCGCGCGTAATTCCTGCATAGCAGCGGATTGTCCCATTAAACGCAACAGCGGCTGCTTGCCGGGCGTAGCGTCGGCCCAATTGGCTTCGCCGGGCCGGCTGATCCGCAACGCGGATAACACCATCGACCGCAACTGGTCCAATCCGACCGGCTTGGAAAGATAATCGAACGCGCCCGCCTTCAACGCAGCAACCGCGTTCTCCGCGCTGCCAAAGGCCGTCAGTACGGCAATCGGCATATTTTTCCGGTCGCCCGACACTTCCCGCACCAGATCGATCCCCAACCCATCCGGCAGACGCATGTCGGTCAGCACCAATGCATATTCCTCACTGGCGAGATGGCGGCGCGCAGCGGCAATCGATTCCGCGCTATCGACGTCCAAACCCATCTTGACGAGCGTAATCTCCAGCAGTTCGCGCAGGTCGGGTTCATCGTCAACTATTAATATACGGGGTGCGCTCATAGCGAAAGTGCGATCATGTCAACATAATCGGCGTGGCCCGTCAAGTGGCGGCAAAGGTAATGACGAATCTGCCATGAATTTCATCCGCTCCTTCATCCATTCTTTCATCCGCTCCCGCATCCAGGTTCCCCATCCGGTATTCATAGTCAAGCATCGCGCCGTTATTCAAGCACAATTCGCGCGCCACATAGAGCCCCAACCCCGTGCCCTTGCTGGAGGTGGTGTAGAACGGTTCAAACAAGTGGGCGCGCACTTCGGGGGCGATCGCCGCGCCATCGTCCTGGATGTGCAATTCGAGCCTGCCAGAGTCGGAGACCGGATATATACGGATGCTTCCCTGCTTGCCGCTGGCATAACGCAACGCGTTCGATAGTAAATTAATCACCACTTCACGCAGGTGCAACGGATCGAAGCGCACGCGCTGCTCATCCATGTCCGCCACATCAAGCATACTGGAAGGCAAGGCGTGCGTCTGCTGAAGTTCGGCGACGATATCCAAAAAAAACGGCAACAACGCGATCGGATCGTTAGGGATGTGGGCCTTGCGCGATAATTTGAGAATGTCTTCAATCATCCGGTTCAAACGGGTCACATTATCGGCGATGATGTTCAGCAGACGCCGCCGGCCCAGATTGGCAGTATCTTCTGCCAATAACGATGCTGCATAGGAAATCGCCGAGAGCGGGTTACGGACTTCATGCGCAATGCTGCCCGTCAGACGCCCCATGGACGCCAGCTTCAATTGCTGCGCCTGATTTTCGATTTCGGTGACGTCTTGCAAAAAAATAATGGTCCGATCGCCGTCCTGGCCGATCGTATTCACTGCGCAAAAACGCAGTTTCAGACGCAGCGCCAATTCCCTGCGCCAGCCCCATGCCGTGGTTGCGCTCTGCGATATCGCTTCATCGCCGGGTTTGATCACGACAAATGTCGCTGCGTCGCCCATTTTCCGGTCGGCCGCATTGTTCAACCACTCGAAAAATCCCTCGGCGATCGGCATCAAGGCTGGAATATCGGTAAGCCGATAGTGCAAAGTATCAAACGATGCAGAAATGCCCAGCATGCGTTCCGCAGCCGGATTGCTGATCTGCACCGTGCTATCGCGCCCGACTACCAGAATGCCGTCCCCCATGTCTGCAATTACCAGGCGATTAATGGCTTCCTGAGTCTGTAATGCCTGCCCACGCCGATTAGCCAGTTCCTCCTGGCTAATCAGTTTGGCCGCCAGGCGATTGATCAAAAACACCGAAGCGAAAAATGCGGCGCCATCCAGTCCGGCTTGGGAAAACGACGCCCCGGGCGCCAACATGAAAATTTGATAGCCGCTTTCAGCCAGCAAAAACAGCGTGACGGCGGAGGCCAAGAATAACGCCCACACTAACGGCAGCAGAATGGCGCCGCCCGCCAGCGGAAACAGATACAAAATTGCCAATCCGCTAAAGGCGCCGCCGGCTGCCGCATAAAGCAGTGAAATGACGGTAATGTCGACCGCAATCTGCAGCAATAACTGCATCACCAGCCGATGCCGGTAATAGACGGCAAATACAGCAAACAGAACGGCTAAAACCAGATACGCAATGCAAGTCTGCCAATAAGGAAATTGCGCAACCTCGCCAGCTTCACTGTTACCATGAAAAATCAGGTAGGCGAGCAGCAATAGGGCAATCACTACACGGGTAACGTTGAACGTCAGCAACGTGCGCCAAACACTCTCGCGAAGGTTGACTGGTGGCATTACCCGCGTCAGCGTTTAACGGGCATCGCGTTGCGCGCGATGTTCTTCGCAGCAGAATACCAGGCCTGCCTCGCCTATCAGCGCCTCCGAGGCTGGAATATGCACCCCGCAATGCGCGCATTGCAGCATCTCTTCCGCCTTGCCGCTCGTGTTTTGGCGAAAATCATGGCGAGACCCCTGGTGCAAATCGCGTTGCGTTTTCGAGAAGGCGGACGTGGCCCGCCTGATCCAGGTCACGACCGCCAAGCCGATGACCAGCCAAATCAAAAACTTCATAAAAATGGACGATGCAGTATGACTTCGTACACGAAACGGCTGCCTACATACCCCAACAGCAGCGCCATGAAGCCGCTCAACGTGAAGCGCAATGCGGTCTTGCCGCGCCAACCCCGCCAGTGGCGGCCGATCAGCAATGCCCCGAACAACGCCCAGGACATCAGGGTAAACACGGTGATATGATTCCATTTGAATGCCTTGCCGAACAACTGCTCGGAAAATACCAAACCCGACACCACAGTCAACGTCAGCAAAACAAAACCGAACCCGATCAACCTGAACAGCATCTTTTCCATCGTCATCAATGCCGGCAAGCGATCGATAGCCGTGGCCAGCCAGCCGGACGGCACTCCTGGCCGGGTATGCAGCCGCGTCTCCTGCAAAACCATCAGTACCGCATGAAATGCCGCAATGGTCAACGTGCCGTACGCCAGTATCGCAATCGCTACATGCCAGGAGAACAACGGAGATTTTGCCTGCAGCAACGCCTGTTCTCCGGGAAAGAGAACCGGCAAGATCACCGCCACCGCTGCGCAAGGCATGACCAGCACGCGTAAGCCATCCAGGGAAAAATTACGGTTTTCCAGCCAATACGCAGCAACCGACATCCATAAGGTTACCGATAACATGACGGCGAATCCGATCCGTAGCGTCCCATGCTCATCGATTGCTCCGCTGAGAGCGGCAGCATGCAACAGCCAGGCTCCGGCCACAATCGTCGAAATGGAAGCCTGAAACCGCGTGGGCAGGAAAGTAGCGGTCAGGTAAAGTAAAGCCGACAGGATGAAAAGAAATATATACATAAATACAGTTTATACCATGCAGGCAATTGCGCGCTCGCCCACAATGCGCAGAGATTTTTTCGGAAGCTTGTCAAAACGTTGATTTAATATGCTTTATTATATAT
>JBIODP010000273.1:0-3640 GCA_044445195.1 Burkholderiales bacterium
ACTGCGTGCTTTAACGTGAGCGTTCCCGGTGCTTGCACCCGTAAGTTTTGGGGCAGGAGCCGGTTGCATTTGATTGGGATATGTTGAATTTGCCTGAGAAAAATCAAATTAAGCTGCAAAGTATTTTGCACAAAACGGATGGAAGTGAACCTGTTCTGGCATGGGATGAAAATAAATATTTTGATCATCAGAAACAATGTGTTCCCGCAAAATATACCTTGACCGATAATTTATGGACTTACCTGCAAAACTACGCAGCAAAGCATAAAGAAAAAGGGAACGGATTTGGCTACGGTATGGCATATCCGGATTCGGTCACACGCACGCTTTCAGCGCGTTATCACAAAGACGGCTCAGAGATTCTGATTTATCAGGGGAAGAAAAAAAATCCACGTCGATTGACTCCGCGTGAATGTGCCCGCTTGATGGGTTATCCCGATTCATTCTTGATTCCAGTATCCGACATGCGAGCCTATAAACAATTTGGCAATTCTGTCGTCGTTAATGTGATGTCAGAAGTTGCCAGAATCATGAAACCCTTTATCTGCGAAGCTGAAATGCAATACCCGGAGTTTCCTGAATTGATCGCTAATTAACCCCATTTTTATATTGGGGAGCAGGACCCAAAAAATGGGCTATGCCCATGCGAGATGTCAATTGCATGGAAATGAATGTATGGAAAAAACAAAAACCCGCATCAGCACTAAGCTAAAGGCGGGTTTTATAGGTGCTGGTGGTGATAGGTGGACTTGAACCACCGACCCCAGCATTATGAGTGCTGTGCTCTAACCAACTGAGCTATATCACCATTTTCATCAGATAGCCGGAAATTATGGCTTTTTAGGCCCGATTTGTCAAGGTAGAATTTACCCGTCAACCGGTGTGCAGAGCAAACCCCGTGCGGTTTCCTACCCTTCCCCACCTTACCCCTCCCCCCGAAATACCGCTATCCGCCGCAAAATTTCCGTTGCCGGGTCTGCTGCCAAACAATCGATGACGACCCTATCCGGCATCGACCGTAACCAGGTGAGTTGTCTTTTTGCCAGTTGTCGGGTCGCCGCGACGGCTTTTTCGCGGAGTTGCGTGCGGTCGTAAGCGCCGTCCAGGTATTCCCATGTTTGCCGATAGCCTACGCAGCGCATCGACGGCAATCCCAGGTGCAGGTCGCCTCGTGCGCGCAATTTTTCCACTTCGGCAATCAGGCCTGAAGCGTAGTTATTTAGCATGGCGTCAAAACGGGCGGCGATGCGCGCATGCAACACACTGCGGTCGGAAGGCTCAAGCGCAATCGGCAAGATGGCGAAGGGTAAGTCTAATTTCGGCCTCCCGGATAATAATGCAGACATCGGCTGGCCGGACAACTCTATAATTTCCAGCGCGCGCTGTATCCGCTGGGAGTCGTTCGGTTTCAGGCGCGCCGCCGTTTCCGGGTCAAGGCCGGCAAGCCTGGCATGCATGGCAGGGTAACCGATGCGCGCGGCTTCCGCATCCAACAAGGCGCGCAATGCAGGGTCTGCCTGCGGCAATACATCCAGCCCATCTTGCAACGCCTTGAAGTACAGCATGGTGCCGCCGACCAACAGCGGCAGCTTGCCGCGCGCGGTAATGGCATTAATCAATTCCAGTGCGTCTTGCCTGAACTGCATCGCCGAATAGGATTCGGCCGGGTCCAGGATGTCGATCAAATGATGCGGCACGGCGGCGCGTTCAGCCGCACTGGGCTTGGCTGTGCCGATGTCCATGCCGCGATACACCAGCGCCGAATCGACGGAAATAATTTCAGACGGAAATTGCCGCGCAATGGCAAGCGCCGCCGCCGTTTTACCGGAAGCGGTCGGCCCCATGAGGGCCACGACCAGCGGCTTAGGCCTAAGTTTCCTTTCCCGGTTTCGCATCGCAGAGGCGCTATGCGCTATTGGCCGCGCAGAAATAGCTTATCCAGATCGGTCAAGGCCATTTGCACCCAGGTCGGGCGCCCATGATTGCATTGATCGGCACGCTCGGTTTCTTCCATCCGGCGTAACAGCGCATTCATTTCCGGCGCCGTCAAGGCGCGGTTGGCGCGCACTGCGGAATGGCAGGCCAGCGTTCCCAGCAATTCGTTGCGCCGCTCCAGCAATACCCGCGAACCGCCAAACTCGCGCACGTCGCGCAAAACATCCCGTGCCAGGGTTTGGGCGTCGGCGTTTTGCAGCAGTGCAGGCACCGCGCGCACCGCGAGCGTGGTCGGCGACAGGGTGGCGATGTCGAAGCCGAGCGCGCCTAGCGTGTCCCGGTTTTCTTCCGCAGTGGCCACTTCCACCGCGTCGGCAAAGAAGGTGACCGGGATCAGCATCGGCTGAACCTGCATCGCATTGGCGTCCAGCGCGCTTTTCAATTGCTCATACAAAATGCGCTCATGCGCGGCATGCATATCCACCAGCACCAGGCCCTTGTCGTTTTGCGCCAGGATATAAATCCCGTGCAATTGCGCCAACGCAAACCCCAGTGGAAATTCATCTTCAGGCAAGGCTTTCCCGGCGGGCCTGTCAAATACCGGTGGCGCTGCCTCTGCCCTGCCTACTGAAAATAATGCGCCGTAGTCGGGCGTGCTTTGGCCTATGCCCGGCCTTGCCGCAAACTGCGCGGCGAATGACGTTTGGCGTTGGTCGCGCATCCATGACGACGATGACGATGGTGCTGTTGAATTCAGCGCATTCGGCAAGCCCGTCGAATCCGCCGGCAGTGCAGCACCCGCAGAATCCGCCGCCGTTTGCGCCAGGGCACGGGTCACCGCATGGAATACGAATTGATGCACCGCGCGGCTGTCGCGAAAGCGCACCTCGATTTTGGACGGGTGAACATTAACGTCGACCAATGCCGGGTCGAGATCCAACGCCAGCACATAGGACGGGTAACGGTCGCCATGCAGCACGTCTTGATACGCTGCGCGCACCGCATGCGTCAACAATTTGTCGCGCACAAAGCGGCCGTTGACGTAAAAATATTGCGCGTCGGCGCGTGTTTTGGAGGCGGTTGGCAAGCCGGCAAAACCATGCAGGCGCAACGGGCCGGCGCTTTCATCCAGGGCAAGCCGGGCGCTGGCGAATTCGTCGCCGAGGATGTGCGCGCTGCGCTTGGCAATTTCGCCGACATTCCAATGATCGACCGTCTTGCCGTTATGCGACAACGAAAACGACACATCCGGCCGCGACAAGGCAATCCGCCGCACCACTTCCGCGCAATGGCCGAACTCCGTTTGTTCCGTTTTTAAAAACTTGCGGCGGGCCGGGGTATTGAAGTACAGGTCTTGCACATTGACGGTGGTGCCGGGCGCCCCAGCCGTCGGCGTTGGGCTTGCAGGCGCTTCTGCCACCACACCCGATAGTTCCCAGGCATGGGCCGATTCGGCGGTGCGGGAAGTCAGCGTCAACTGGGAAACCGACGCAATCGATGCCAATGCCTCACCCCGAAAACCGAGCGTGGCGACGTTTTCCAGGTCGGCAAGCGACGCAATTTTAGAGGTGGCATGGCGCGCCAGCGCCAACGGCATTTCGTCGGGCAGGATGCCGCGGCCATCGTCGGTAACGGCAATGCGCTTGACGCCGCCTTGCTCCAGCCGCACGGTGATGTGCGTGGCGCCGGCGTCCAGCGCGTTCTC
>JBIODP010000274.1:0-3608 GCA_044445195.1 Burkholderiales bacterium
ATCTTGCAGAGCGCGAATCCGGGCTCGCGCACTGTATCAATGGTGAAGCGCCTGGCGTGATGGCAGAGGAAGCGAAGCGGCTGGGCGCCGCGATGATTCATTATTCAACCGATTATGTGTTCGACGGTTCCAAGCAAGGACCCTATACCGAGGATGACGTTGCCAATCCGATCAATGTTTATGGAAGCAGCAAGCTGGCGGGTGAACGCGCAGTGCAGGCCGCAGGCATTCCGTATTTGATTTTGCGCACCAGTTGGGTATACGGCATGCGCGGCAAGAATTTTTTGCTGACGGTAATGCGTTTGGCCCAGGAGCGCGATGAATTGCGCATTGTGGCGGATCAGCATGGAGCGCCGACCTGGAGCCGTACCATTGCCGATACCACGGCACATATAGTCGCCCGGCTTCAGTCTGCCGAACCAGGCCGAATTGCCGGGATTGGGCGCGAGGCATGGCAAGAACATTCCGGTTTATATCATTTGACGGCTCAGGGCCAGACTACCTGGCACGGATTCACCCAGGCTATTCTGGCGCATCCGTCGATTGTCAGGAAACCGCGGGTCACCCCAATCAAAACGGAGGAATATCCGTTACCTGCCCGCAGACCGATGAATTCGGTGCTGTCGTGTGAGCGCATGATGCGCACCTTTTGCAGCCTGCCAGCCTGGGACAAAGCGCTTGAATTGTGTCAAGAATGATGCGTTATCAAGCGAAATGCATTCCGATATCCGGTATCGATGGCGTTCAGGTCCTAAATCGGCATTAAAACTGCAATAATTACATTATGCTTATTCCAATTATTCTTTCCGGTGGAGCAGGAACCCGCTTGTGGCCGGTATCTCGTCAAACGCATCCAAAGCCGTTTATGCGCGTTGGCGGGGCAAAAAGCCTGCTTACGCAGACGCATGAGCGCGCGTTGGCGGTGTCGGACAATACCCCGCCGCTGATTGTAACTAACTACGACTACTATTTTTTGTCCCACGACGCTCTGGTCGAACAGCCTATTCAGCCGCAATACATGCTTGAGCCAAACGGTCGTAATACGGCCCCGGCAATTGCGCTTGCCGCATTATGGGCAGTTGAGCAGGGCGACCCCTGCCTGCTGGTGATGCCGGCAGATCATTTGATCACCGACATCCCGGCATTTCATGCTTCCGTGCAACAGGCAAAAACCTTGGCCATGGACGGTTTCATGGTGTTGTTCGGCATTCGTCCGACCGGGCCTGAGACCGGTTTCGGCTATATTGAAATGGGCGATTCCATTGGCGCATGCGCCAAGTCGGTAAAGCGTTTTGTCGAAAAACCCGATATCCTCACGGCCTCGCAGTACCTGGCGCAAGGCAACTACGTGTGGAATAGCGGCATGTTTTGCTTTCGGGCCAGCACTATACTGGCTGCCATGGAAACGCATTGCCCCGCTTTGCTGGCTGCTGCGCGAGAAGTATGGGAAGGATCCCGGTCCGATGGCGACAGAACCGAACTGGCAGCTGAATTTTCCAATCTCGAAAACATATCCATCGACTATGCCGTGATGGAAAAAGCCGAAAATATCGCCGTTATACCGGGCACATTCGGTTGGAGCGATATCGGCGCCTGGAATGCGGTCGCCGAAGCAACACCGGCGGATGCCTATGGCAACACCTGCAATCTTCGGGCCGGCTGTGGAGAAGCAATCGTCATAGACAGCCGCAACACGCATATTGAGAGCCAGGATCGCCTGGTTGCCGCCATCGGCCTCGATAACCTGCTCATCATCGACACACCCGATGCGTTGCTGGTTGCCGATAAATCGCAAAGCCAGGAAGTACGCCAGGTGGTCAGCAGGCTGAAATCCAGTAATCACGATGCGCACAAGCTGCACCGCACCGTAGTGCGCCCCTGGGGCGCCTACACGCTTCTGGAAGAAGGTCCCGGATTCAAGATCAAGCGCATTGTCGTGAAACCGGGAGCTTCGCTGTCGCTGCAGTTGCATGCTCATCGGAGCGAACACTGGGTGGTCGTATCCGGCACTGCCGAAGTCGTCAATGGCGAACGCAGCATCACCTTGCAGGCTAATCAGTCGACCTATATCCCGGCTGGACACAAGCACCGCCTCGCCAACTTAGGTGAATCCGAACTATCGCTGATTGAAGTGCAATGCGGGGCTTATTTGGGTGAAGACGATATTGTCAGGTTCGACGACGCCTACGGTCGAATTAAACAGGGCAAAGAAAATGAATAAGCCCCCCATAGCGGTCGTTACCGGCATTACCGGCCAGGATGGCGCCTATCTCGCCGAACTCTTGCTAAATAAAGGTTATCTGGTATACGGCACCTACCGTCGAACCAGTTCAGTCAACTTCTGGCGCATTGAAGAATTGGGAATCGACCGGCATCCGAACCTTAGCCTGATCGAATATGACCTGACCGACCTTAGCGCCAGTATTCGTTTGCTGGAATCGACCGGCGCTGCCGAAGTATATAACCTGGCGGCACAAAGTTTCGTCGGCGTCTCGTTCGATCAGCCCATTACAACTGCAGAAATCACCGGGATCGGACCCTTGCACTTGTTGGAAGCGATTCGTATCGTCAACCCATCAATCCGATTTTATCAGGCATCGACCTCGGAAATGTTCGGCAAAGTGCAGGCGGTGCCGCAAGTGGAAAGCACGCCGTTTTACCCGCGCAGTCCCTATGGCGCAGCCAAATTGTACGCGCATTGGATGACCATCAATTATCGCGAGTCTTACCAAATTTTCGGTTGCAGCGGCATTTTGTTCAACCACGAATCTCCATTGCGCGGACGCGAGTTCGTTACGCGCAAGATCACCGACGCCGTCGCCAAAATCAGCCTCGGCAAGCAAGATGTGCTGGAGCTGGGTAATTTGGATGCCAGACGCGACTGGGGGTTTGCCAAAGAGTATGTCGAAGGCATGTGGCGCATGATGCAAGCGGATGAGCCGGACACCTATGTGCTGGCGACGAATCGGAGTGCAACGGTACGCGATTTCGTGACAATGGCATTCATGATTGCCGGACGTCAATTGACGTGGAGCGGATCCGACGAACAGGAAATCGGGATTGACAGCGCGAACGGCAAAACGCTGGTGCGCATCAACCCAAAGCTTTACCGCCCAAGCGAGGTGACATTATTGATTGGAGATCCGTCGAAAGCCAGAGAGAAGCTCAATTGGTCGCCGGTTACCACCTTGGAGCAATTGTGCCACATGATGGTGCAAGCCGATTTGCGGAGAAATGAGCTTGGGTTCTCTTTCTAATACGGTGGCAGCGGCCTCTCGCGGTTCTGTACTGCTAACCGGCGCGCGCGGCTTTACCGGCGTCTACATGAGAGCGGAACTGGAAGCGGCGGGTTATAGCGTGGTGGGCGCCGTGATCGGCGGATCGGCGGGAAGCAACGAAATCAGCCTGGATATTACCTCCATCGACGATTGCCGTCGCGCGATGGAGCAGGTGCGTCCAGACTATCTGGTGCATTTGGCTGCGATCAGTTTTGTGCAGCATGAGAGTGCCTCGGCATTTTATGAAGTGAATGTAATTGGCACCATGAATTTGCTGCAGGCATTGGCGGATGCAAAGCTGACCCCGCGCTGCGTGCTGATAGCCAGTAG
>JBIODP010000275.1:0-3596 GCA_044445195.1 Burkholderiales bacterium
ATGTGTACTCGTACAAGCGATTGATGGACCCGAGATTAAGTTCGCCACATACCTGGCTGTGGGAGGGCAAGGTGGAAGGGCTGGACGCGTTCGTCGAGCAGGCCAAAAAAACCGGTCGTTTCGATATCGATCGCAAGGTGTCGGGATTTGAACTGGTGGACCGGTATACCTTGCGCATTCATTTATTGCATCCCGATTTCAACCTCGGCATGATCATGGCGCATGAGCCGAATAGCGCGGTCGCCCGCGAAGTAGTGGAGAAGTATCGGGACGCTCAGGGGCAGGTGATGGCGAATCCGGTTGGAACCGGCCCGTATAAATTGACCGAATGGGTGCGCGGCTCGCGCATCGTGCTGGAAGCCAATCCGGGTTTTCGCGGCTCGACCTGGGATTTCCAGCCGGGCGACGACCCCGAGGATAAGAAAATCGTTGCCCAGTTGAAGGGCAAGCGAATGCCGCAGATCGGCCGGATCGAAATCAGCGTGATGCTGGAAGATCAGTCGCGTTTGCTGGCTTTCCAGAACGACGAAGTCGATTTGCTGCAGTTGGAGGGTGCGCTGGCTCCGCAAGTATTGCGAAATGGCAAACTCAAACCTGAATTCATCAAAAAAGGCGTGCAATTGTCGCGCATCGTCGACCCCGAAATCAGTTATTACTACTGGAATATGGAAGACCCGGTGTTGGGCGGCTTGAGTAAGGAAAAGATTGCGTTGCGGCGCGCCATTGCGCTGGCGCATAACGTCAACGAAGAGATTCAAATCGTCTGGAACGGCGAGGCGGTGGCGCTTGAATATCCGATACCGCCGGGTATCGTCGGTTACGATCCTCAGTACAAAAGCAGCCTGCAATACGATCCGGCCGCGGCGAATGCCTTGCTCGACAAATTCGGCTACAAAATAGGCAACGACGGTTGGCGCACGCAACCGGATGGCAAGCCGCTCGTCATCAAATACACGGCGCGCAACGATTCCACCGGCCAACAGCAAGCGGAAATGTGGAAAAAATCCTACGATTCGATTCATATACATATGAGTGACGATCGGCGCCCATTCCCGGATATCCTGCAGGCGGAAAAGGAGTGTCAATTACAGACGCGCACTGCGCCCTGGATTGCCGATTACCCGGATGGCGATAACTTCATGCAGTTGTTTTACGGCCCGAACACCCACCAGAACAATAACGGTTGCTCCAAAATCCCGGAATTCGACCGGCTCTACGTGCAATCGCAGAATCTGCCGGCCGGCCCGGAGCGCGATTTGCTGTACCACAAGATGGCTCGCGTGCTGGAAGTGTATACGCCGGTGCGCATCGGCTATGCGCGCTACCGCAACATGATCGCGCAACCGCGCGTGATCGGTTACAAGAAACATCCTATCCTGCATTGCGAGTGGATGTATTTCGACATTGAAAAGAGCCTGTAAGAATGAAACTTTATCAAGCGAAACCATGACTGCCTATATCTTGCGGCGCCTGTGGCAAATGGTGCCAACCATGCTGGGGGTAATCGTCCTGGTATTTATTCTGTTCAACTGGGTCGGCGGCGATCCGGCTTATATTCTGGCCGGCAAAATGTCGACCATGGAGCAGATCAATAATATTCGGCACCAGCTTGGCGTCGATCAGCCCTACTATGTGCAACTTTGGATTTTCATCAAGCAGATCGTCACATTCGACTTTGGCGCCAGTTGGAGCACCGGCGAGGCGGTTTCCCATGTGCTCATGACCCGCATCGGCCCGTCGCTGACTGTGCTGATTCCACTGACGATCCTGGAGACATTCATAGCGATTGCGCTGGCGCTGGCCATTGCATTTGTCCGTGGCGGGTTGACTGACCGCATGGTGATGGTTGCCTGCACGGTCGGCATGTCGATCAGCATCCTGGTGTACATCATCGTGTTCCAATTCTGGTTCGCTTACAAGTGGGGTATTTTCCCAGTGCAGGGTTGGGGCAATAGTTTTGCCGAAAACCTGTTTCGCTATTCGCCGTTGCCGATCTTGATCGGGCTGGCGGTCAGCGTTGCGCCAACCTTGCGGCTGTTCCGCACTTTCGTGCTGGACGAGGTGAACCAGGATTACGTGCGGACAGCCCGCGCCAAAGGCTTGTCCGAGCGGCGCATCGTCTGGGTCCACGTGCTGCGCAATGCGGCGATTCCCATCATTACCTATGTGATGTCGAACCTGCCCGGCTTGCTGATCGGCGTATTCCTGCTGGAGCGGTTTTTTGGCATTCCAGGCATTGGCCGCGAAGTCATTCTGGCGGTCGAGCGTAGCGATTTCCCGGTGATCAAGGCGATTACCGTGTACGTCGCTGCCGCCACCATGTTATTCAACCTGTTGACGGACCTGATGTACCAGGCCGTCGATCCACGCGTGCAACTGAAGTAGCGAACCCGGCCTATGTCATCTATGGAAACCCAAATCTCGCCCGGCTTGTGGGCACTGGCGTGGCGGCGCTTGCGGGCCGACAAGAGTGCGATGCTGGCGATGACGATCGTTCTGCTGTTTCTGTTGCTGCTGCTTTTGTCGGCCACAGGCCTGGTCGCCGGCGACTGGGAGAATGAAGTCGGCGTCAATTATGCGCCGCCGACTTTCGTTGGCGCACAGAATGCGGACGAACGCATAGCGGGGGCAAGCGCCCGCACCGCTGTTACCGCCGAAGCGCCGCCGGAGAATCCGCTCGATCCATTGAAAGAGACGATTAGGCAATTGCGGGCAGAGTCGGCCGGAGCGCAAGGCCCGGTCATAAACTATTACGGGATTGTCGATCCGATCGGCAAGGAGATGGCGGAGATTCGCGCAGAATTAGCCAAGGCCGGCAGCAAGGCGGCGTTGGTGCGCAAGGAGACCTTGCCTTTCGGCGCCGATAAATGGGGGCATGACATTATTAAAAAAACGATCAAAGGTTCTGAAACCTCGATCGTGGTGGGGCTGGTTGCCGCTCTGTTGGCAACGGTTCTGGGCACCGTCTTCGGCGCCGTGTCGGGTTACTTCGGCAATGCCGTCGATGATTTTTTCAATTGGTTTTACAGCATCTTCACGTCGGTGCCGAATATGCTGTTGATCATGGCCGTGGCAGCCGTGTTGCAGCACAAAGGCGTGACGACGATCGTGCTGATTCTCGGCCTGACCGGCTGGACCGGCACCTACCGGCTCATCAGGGCCGAATATATGAAACACAAGACGCGGGAGTATGTGCTGGCGGCGGGTGCGATTGGCGCATCGCACTGGAGCAGGATATTTTCACATATATTCCCCAACGTCAGTCATGTCGCACTGGTGCAAATGTCGATTCTATCGGTCGGATTTATCAAGGCCGAAGTGATCCTGAGTTTTCTGGGATTCGGCGTGCCGGTCGGCGTGGTGTCCTGGGGCAGCATGTTGAATGAAGCGCAAAATGAATTAATTCTCGGCAAGTGGTGGCAACTGACCGCTGCCAGTCTGGCAATGGCGTTGCTGGTGTCGGCATTCTCGCTGTTTACCGACGCCTTGCGCGACGCCCTTGACCCAAAGTTGAAATAAGGAAGCGCCATGAACCGGGAAACCTTGTTAAGTGTCAGCAATTTGCGCATCAGCTTTCGGACCGATAAAAAGCATAC
>JBIODP010000276.1:0-3581 GCA_044445195.1 Burkholderiales bacterium
AAAAATAGTCGGCGGAAGTCGCGATTGCACGATTCGACAGCCAGCCCGGCGATATCAGCGAAGTCGGCGCGTTTGGCTGGCGCACGTAAATCGGCTGACTCTCGCCGAAACACCGCAAGTCTCCCCCTGCATTGACCAGTCCGCTGACGACATCACGCGCTTGCAGCATCGCTATCGCGCAATCGACCGCATAGCCTTTGGCGATACCGCCCAAGTCGACCCATCCCTTGCGCCTCCAGCGCACGCGGTGGTCTGCAAGCAGTTCGAGATCGCGATAAGTAGAATCAAAAGGCGCCTCTTCGGCATGCCTGCGTCGCGGCAGGAATCCGCTCTGAACCAGCACTGCGGCAGTCGCAATGTCAAATGCGCCATCGGAAATATCGCCCAACCGACGTGAAAATTCCAGCACGTCATAAGTCTGTGGATCGACGCAAATATCGCATTCCGGATCGGCAGCATTGATTCGCGAAACATCGCTGCTTTCGTCGTGGAAGCTCATCAGCCGCTGCACCGTTTCAATAGCCGCGAATGCCGCATCGATCGCCTCTGGCAATCCGCGTGAATCGCCTTTGGCGGTTATCTCGACCACGGTGCCGAGCAATGGCCGCGCGCGGCGCAGGCTATTTGAGGACGACAGCATAGGTTGCCAGTGCCCGTTTGACGCCATCGGCGATGTGTCGGCTTGAAAGCGTCGCGCCGCTGATGTTGCGAATATCCTGATCTAGTTTCAGCGGGTCGGCCACGGTCTTGCCGACGAATTGCTTACGCCAGCCGGGACTGCGAACCTCGTAGCCGTACGATTCGCGATAATCGACGATTTCAATCTGCTTCACGCTGCCATCGGCGCTCAGTCCGACGGCGTACGTAATAAATTCGTGCTTACCCACGACCTCGTCGAGGATGAACCATCCGCCGCCACTGGCCTTCCACACCTTGATTTCTTTGTTGCGGACATTGGCGCCGGTCATCTTGTCGATTTGCCGGGCCTGTTCATCGGTAGGCGTCACGAATGCAGGCGCCATTTTTTCGCCCGGGAAGATCGCCTGTTGCGCCTGCTCGGTTGTGAAATACCTTGTCGCATAAGCCGAGGTGGAAATTGCGGCAACCGGAAGCCATATCCATTGGTTGATTTTCATTCTTGCTCCCCTTGGAAGTAGAAACCAGCCTTGACGCGCAGACGGGAAGATATCTTCATGGTAGTTGTAAAATTGTCGTCGTTTAAAACATGCAGCCCAGTGCCAGATTGTAACGTGCGTCCCCGTTCTGCTTGCGTTGAATTTGGTTATCCGCTCCCATCAGAAGCTGTAGCCAAGACCCATATTAAATGAGTCGCCTTTTGTCCAGGCATCGGGAATTGCCGACGGCAACTTGTCGTTCTTATATTTTCGATAATCGGCCTTCACGACGACCCCTTCTCCGATGCGAAAACTTGCCCCCGCTGTCAAAATGTTATCTCTTGGCTGCGCGATTCCGCCGAGCGAAGCAGGTAAAGACCCGTAACCGGCAGCAGTGTTTAGCACCTCGTAGCGCGTAAACGGGATGATCGTGTAATCCCCTGGCAAATGCAATCTGTAAGCAGCCTGCACATAGCCGCCATCGAACAAGGCGGGCACAAGCGTCGGATTTGTCGTCCCACTGGTCGCGAAGCTGGTATTGAGCGCTTCTGTGTCGCTAATTGTGCCGCGCACGTACTCGGCCGCGAAGTCCCATGGCCCGATTTCATAACGTGAGTGAATGTCAAGCAAAAGAAGGTGTGAATTATTGCCCAGGAAATCTTGCTGATGCTGTCCCACATCGCCGGCGAACACCGATCCGCCGACCAGCAGCCCCGGAACACCGCGCCAGCTCAATGCTGCGTAGACGCTCAAGTCGCGCGCCGCCGCGAACTGCCCTTCCCCATGAATCGCAGCCAGCGGCCCACGCACGAGCCCTTCGTCGGTCGATGCGTCCCATTTGCTTAAGTTTGGACCCGTAGTAAGACCTGCTTCCCAGGTCAGGCCGCCGTTTGTGTCGCCAGAGAGTCCGACGCCCACTTCGCGCCACGTGCTCGGAACGATCTTGGTATCGACATCTGGACGAAACACGCCGTAGTATGCCGTTGGCTCATGGTTTTGATTGATGAGCCCTACGGGCATCAGGAACAGGCCAGCCTTGCCACGCAGGCCGCTGTCGAATTCTCTCTCGACATACAGTTGCTCGACCTCCGCCTCTCCGGCGTCTGTGGACGAGGTAACGGCGTGCTCCCATTCCCATTCGCCTACCATTTTTGTCTGATCATCGAATCGGTGTGTCATGCCGATCACCGCGCGAGCGATGTCGACATTGGTTTTTTCTGGAGCCTGGGTCGGGCGGCTGTAAGTAATTTCGCCATAGCTTGACACGGTGGTCGATGCAGCCCATTCGGCAGCATTGCTCTTGCTCGCCGCTGCGTCGGCAGTTTTCTGAACCTCTTCGATGGTCACAGCTTGCCGCTGTGTTTGCGCCGCTTGCTGTTGCACCTGCGTCGCCTGTTGCTGCTGCGCCGCCTCTAAATGTTCGACCTTTGCTTTCAACTCAGCATTCTGCGCTTCCAAAGCTTCCAGTTTTTTCGCCAGCTCCTCCATGGTGACGGCACGGGCTGGAATTGCTGAAAAGAGAACGCTTACGACCCCAGCGGCAGTCAGCGCTTGTGTCAAACGGGTAAATTTAAGATGCATGCTTGCCTCAACGAAAAGGTTGAATTGAGTTGGTGTAATGACAGGGTTTAATCAAACTAACCTGGCTACATATTTGCGAATACAAATGATAATACTTCTCATTTGCAATAAATGTCAAGAAAAGCCGGCATGGGAATGCCACCTATGCCGGTCGAACGGCAGATCAATGGGCGTCTCTGGTTGGCATCGGATTGCCGGATCGCCTTGGTTTCAGCGCGCATCAAGCCTTGTCGCCGTCTCCAAGCGCGGCAAGTTCGTCGCGCAGTTGATGCAGTTCGCGGCGGTAGGCCTCGGCGTCGCCAAAATCGACGAAACCGTCATAGTAGGGATGCGCCAGCAACATGCGCCGCGCATTCTTGATCGGGCACCAGTATTTCTCGGTGCGGCCGGTGACCTCCACAAAGTAGGCCGCAAGTCCATTTCCATATGAACAATACGCGCAGTTGATCTTCTCGATCAAATTGAGGTAGGCAAGATGCGTGCGGTCGAAAACCAGATAGTCGCGCCGCCGCACGCGAGGAATACCGTAGGCAGGAAAGCAAATGGTCTGGTAGAGGGTGACGGCCAGATCCAGTAATAACATGGGAATGAATACCGCATAGATGAACGGCGCAGTCAGAACGCTAAGAATATTGGCGCTGAACACATAGTTGAGCAGGCCCGCCTTGAAGCGGCGTTGTTGCTCTACAACCTCGTGCTCAAAACGGATGCGGGTATGTTCGAAATCGGCGTGCAACGCAGTGCGCCGGCTTTTGACTTCCTGCTCGACTTCTTCCTCTATCGCATGAATTCGGTCGAGTAGTACCTTGATTTCCGGGTTCATAGTATGTCTTTCTCAGTGTTGCTCCGTGCCCATAATCGGTCGCATGCCCAATCCATTGTAAC
>JBIODP010000277.1:0-3579 GCA_044445195.1 Burkholderiales bacterium
CGGTCGGGACGTATGACGGCTCCTGGTTACTGACGGTCAATACCACGCCGCGACCGTCAGCAGTACGCCATCAACCGGACATTTTAACCGAGTGAAAATTGGAATGTGACCGTCGGCTTGACCCAACAAACGGCCATCGGGCCTCGCAAATTCGTTGCCATAAAGCTGCCGTTGCCGGTACCCTAATCGTGCATAACTTGGGTTGCCAGCAGCGTGTAAAGTCGAGCAACCCAGAATCATCAATAATTAGACGGCCTGGTTCGGTCACATCATCCCGCGCGCCGCCATATTCACCAAACGCAACTGCGCCGGCAGACAAATGGTCCGCAAATCATAGTTTTCCACTATCGTTCGCCTGGCGTTCTGCCTGATCGCCGAATACGCATCCCGGTTGGCGAATGCGTCAACTACCCGGCCGGCGATTTCCTCCGGTGAAAATATATCCACCAGCCAGCCGTTCTCGCCGTCGCGTATCACTTCCTCCACCGGCTGCGTGCGGGAACCGACGATCAAACACCCCGCCGACATCGCCTCCAGCATGGACCACGACAACACGAACGGATAAGTCAGGTATACATGGACGGTTGACACTTGCAGAATTTTGACAAACGACGAATACGGCACCTTGCCCAGGAAATGTACGCGCTTCAAGTCGATTGCCGTCCCCAGTTCCTCCAACAATTGCGTGCGGAAGCTCTTGCCGCCGGCAGGCTTGGGGCCATAACTGACGTCATCGCCGCCGACCACCAGCACCTGCGCATTCGGCCGTTGCGCCAGCACTGCCGGCAAACTGCGCATGAAGCTTGGAAAACCGCGATACGGCTCCAGATTGCGCGCCACGTAGGTCACCACTTCGTCGTCCGTCGTCAATTCGATATCGGTCTTTGGAATTGTAAAGCGCGCCGCCTTATCCGGCGCCACTACCTGGGTGTCTATCCCCTCATGCACGATATGCAGCTTCGATTGGTATTCCTTCGGATAAAGCGACTTTTGCCATTTGGTCGGGCACTGCCCGTAGTCCACCGCATCCAGCGCCAGTAGATTGCCAAGATTCTTGGTGCGGATGCGCGGTCCCACATCGAAAATCAGCGGCGGGCCGAGTTCAAAGCCGACGTCTGCGCCATGATGCCGGTAGAAAAATTCAAAATAGCCGATCAGCGTAAGCGTGCAGCGCATCCATATTCCATTTGATTTCATGACAGTACATCCTTGCTACTTTCCAGCCAGGAGCAAACATGCCATCAAATCCAACATCCCCGATCTCGCGCGACGAGTGGTCTGAACACATCGCCAAGTGGCGCACAAGCGAACTGACACGAATCGAGTACTGCCGGCATCACGGCCTCCAGCTCAATTCATTCGTCTACCAGATCAACCGCAGCCAGGAAGCAAAAGCAAAGGGGCTGAAGCTGGTTCCGGTGAAGATCCAGGCGGCACCGCCCGGCGGCGATGTGGTGCTGCGTGGTCCCAGGGGTTGGTCACTGACGATGACAAGCGACGTATCGACGGCGTGGCTGGGTGACCTGCTAGGGCGCTTGGCATGATCCCAGGCCCGATCCAAATCTGGTGTGCCATTGAAGCGGTCGACATGCGAAAGGGAATAGACGGTCTGTCGTTGAGTGTTCAGCAGGCGCTAGGCAAGTCCCCCTGCGATGGATCGGCCTATGCGTTTCGGAATAGGCGCGGCAATCGGCTCAAATTGTTGGTTTGGGATGCCACCGGTGTCTGGTTGTGCCAGCGCCGCCTCCACCAAGGAAGTTTCATATGGCCAAAGGCCGACGATACCGTCTGTACACTGTCCAAAACACAATGGGATTGGCTCATTGCGGGTGTCGACTGGCAGCGTCTTTCGGTATCGGAAGTACGAGACTGGAAGGTCTGAAAACTGCATCAGAAATGAATGGGGAAATGCGCCGAAATTACTAGTCTCCTCATAGGGGAAATGGTAGAATATCAATAATGGATTTCAACGCAGAATTAGCACGATTCACCTCCGATTCCACCCTGCCAGATTGGGTTCAGGAAGCGGTGAAAGGCATCGTCAATGAAGCGCAAATATCCGCACGATTGAACATCGAACTCGATGCCGCCAACACCGAACTTCGTGCCGCTAATATTAAAATCCAGGCGCTCACTCTTGAATTGGCCCATCATCGCCGTATGCGCTTTGGTGCTAAAAGCGAAGTGCTGTCGTTAGACCAACTCGATTTGTTCATAGAAACCCTGGAGTCCGACCGCGCAGAACTGGAAGCCCGCATCAATGCGAAAGTTGAACCAAAGGCACCAAAGAAAAAGCGTCTGGTCGCAGGACGACAAGCGCTGCCGGAACATCTTGAACGCATTATTCACCGGCATGATCCAATATACTGTGACTGTGGAACATGCGGTAAGGCGCTGATCAAGATTGGGGATGACATCACCGAACAACTCGACGTAGAGCCTGCTCGCTTTTTTGTTCATCAGCACATCCGCTCGCAATGGGCTTGCCGTAATTGTGAAACAGTGACGGCCGAACCCATCCCGGCGGCGATCATTGACGGTGGCATGGCTGCGCCTGGCTTGCTCACATGGGTGTCCGTTAGCAAGTTCGTCGATCATTTGCCTTTGTATCGCGTGGAGCAAATCGCTGGACGCACAGGAGTGAATTTGTCGCGCTCGACGATGGCGGAGTGGATAGGAAAAATCGGCGTTGCACTGGAGCCACTGGTTGATCGCCTCAGTTTTTATCTGAAACTCAGAACCACATGGCATGCCGATGAAACGCCGATCCAGCAGCTTGCCCCTGGAAAAGGAAAAACAAAGCGCGCTTATCTTTGGGCCTACCGCAGCAATGATTTGGATGATGGCCCGCCGATCGTGGTCTTCGAATACCAACCTGGCCGCGGCGGCAAGTATCCTCACGAATTTCTGTCCGGATGGCAGGGCCATCTCATGGTTGACGATTACTCGGGATACAAGGGGCTGTTTCGCGCCGGCGTCACGGAGTTGGCTTGCTTCGCCCATGCGCGCCGCAAGCTGTTCGATTTACATGCCGCCACGAAAAGTCCAATCGCCGAGCAGGCATTGAAATGGATCGCCGCCCTTTATGGTGTTGAAAAGAAAGCTAAGGATTTCGATTGCGCCGCCCGTCAACAATTGCGCCTCGAAGAGGCCAAGCCTCTGCTCGAGTCTTTCCATGCCTGGATGATGCTCGTACGCCCCACGGTCGCCCCCGGCAGCAGCACAATCAAAGCGCTTGACTACACCTTGCGGCGCTGGCCTGCGCTGATACGTTACGCCGAGACCGGAAATTTGCCCATCGACAATAATCCGATCGAAAATGTCATCCGACCTATTGCCCTGGGCAAGAAAAATTGGATGTTTGTGGGATCTGAGCGAGCCGGACGGCGTGCCGCCGCAATTCAATCTCTTTTTGCCACTGCAAAACTCAACGGCCTCGATCCAGCCGTCTGGCTCAAGATGGTGTTGGAAAAGTTGCCAACATGTCCCAATAGCGCTATCGACGACTTGCTCCCATTTCGCCGCGCCTAGTAACAGGTCTTAACCACATTTAAAACGTGGTAGGGCCGTTCGCTTACG
>JBIODP010000278.1:0-3570 GCA_044445195.1 Burkholderiales bacterium
ATATAAATATGATCCGTAACCTGGCTGCCGGATTCTGCCGGCAGCCACGACACGAGCGCGCCCTGCTTGGCGCGTAGCACGCGCGTGCCCTCGTATTCGCGCATCAAGGCACGCATAAGTGCCGCGTCCAGAGGCTTATCGTCGGTAACCAGCCACACGCGTTCGATGCGATCCATCTCTTTGCCCTGCATCAGCCTTAATTGACGCATATCGAGCAATTTCGTTTTGCAGGACTCCCGGCAATCAGCACTGTCGACTTGCAACATGATCCATTTGCCTTTATAGGCATCCAGCGTTACCGGTTTTCCGTCCAGTGTCGACGCGCCGAGTTGCGGCATCGGGTAATTGCGCGGGTCCAGCAAGGCGCCGTAATTGGTTCGCGCGACAGGCTTGATCACGTAGTAAGTGAAATAGGAGGCGATGACCGGGGCAGCGCAAATGGCAAGCACCAGGAATAGTTTCCAGCGACCGTCTTTCTGCCGATTACTTTGTCCCACGTCTATATCCTGTCACAATGAAAAACAAGAGCGCGGCCAGCGCCAGCGCATACCATTGGAATGCATAGCCGAGATGCCGTTCAATGCCGGCGGACGGCAGCGGCCAATCGCGCACCAGGCCATCATGCGACTCGCTCGATTGCTCAATCACGAACGGCTGCATGTCGAATGCGCTGGCTGCCGCTAATTCGGCGACCGTCAGGTTTTGCAATATCGCGCCGCGGCGCACTGCCGCAGGCTGGCCGAGTTGCAGCACATGGCCTGCATTGCGTTTTGCCACACCTTCGATTTCTATAACCCCGGGCGGCGTCATCGGCGGCGGAAATCTGGTGCGGTCATGCAAGTCTACCGGTATCCAGCCGCGTGCCACCAGCACATGCTTGCCGGAACCGGCAATCCTGAATGGCATCAATAGATAGAAGCCAGGATTGCCCGCATGCGGGCGATTGTCCAGGTACAGCGGCCAATCCCGGTCAAACTCGCCGCGTACGGCAACCCGCCTGAATTCAATCGCCTCGATGTCTTCGGTTGCCGCCCCCACACTGAGCGGCGCCAGTTGCCGGCGCGCAGTCAGTCTGGCTTCGATGGCGCGCTTCTCGTCGGCACGCCGCCATTGCCAATTCCCCAGGCATATGCCGAGTGCAACCACCGCAACGGTCGCCACCAAGGGGCCCCTTCGAAAATTAAATCCGGTCCGTATCACTTGCATTACCAACCCGCTTCGCTTAGCCTGGCAAACCGCACTTCGGCAACCGGCCCTTAATCCTGTTATCGTTAACGTCCGGGCAATTCCGGGTAATAACAAGCACAATAGACACCTGATAGACACACCATGAAAATAATCATTGCCATCGCTTTCATTCTGATACTGGGCAGTCTCGGCTCCGCCCTTGTCTTTATGATGAAAGACAAAGGCCGCACCAACCGGATGGCGACCGCGCTGACATTTCGCGTCGGCTTTTCTATTGTGCTGTTCCTGTTATTGCTGCTTGCCTATCGATTGGGCTGGATACAGCCTACCGGCTTTCTGGGAAGCGCAAGGTAAACCGGACCCTTACAGCCAATACACGACCACGTATAAACCGAGCCATACCACGTCGACAAAGTGCCAGTACCAGGCTGCGCCTTCAAACGCAAAGTGATGCTCCGGCGTAAAATCGCCGCGCAATACCCGGAACAATACGACCGACAGCATGATCGCCCCCATCGTCACATGGAAACCATGGAAGCCGGTCAACAGGAAAAAGGTCGAGCCGTAAATGCCGGAAGTCAATTTCAGGTTCAAGGTACTGTACGCTTCGAAGTATTCGGACGCCTGGAAACCCAGAAAAGTCACGCCCAGCAGGATAGTCGCAAATAGCCAGATTGCCGTTTTGGCGCGATGACCGGCACGCAATGCATGATGGGCAATCGTCAGGGTAACGCCGGAACTCAACAGCAACGCGGTATTGATGGTCGGCACCGGGAACGGCGACATCTTGGTGAATGGCGCAACGATGCCGCCCGGACCGGTGTTGCCCCATTGAGGATTGAAATCAGGCCACAAAAGCTTGTGGTCGATATCGCCCAGCCAAGGCATGGTAATCGTGCGGGCATAGAACAGCGCGCCAAAGAATGCGCCAAAAAACATGACTTCGGAAAAAATGAACCAGCCCATGCTCCAGCGGTATGACACATCGACGCGGCTGTTATATTTTCCCTTTTCCGATTCGCCGATCGCATCGCCGAACCATTTGTACAGCACCAGCAACAAACACAAGACGCCGCCGAGATTCAGGTAGGGGCCCCAGGAAATATCATTGACCCATGCGGATGCGCCGGCCATCGTCAAAAGCAATGCGGCGCCGGCGCACACCGGCCATTGCGATGGGCCCGGTACAAAATAATACGGCGCTTTATCCTGCTGAGCACTCATGTGGATCTCCCCCTATAATTTTCAAATAGTTACTTTGCGACGACAAAATGGACTATCGTCACAAGTGCTGCAATAAAAATCAAGACTCCTATCACGCCGGCAATCACCACATGCACCGGATTGAGTTGAGCGGCATCTTTTTCATAATCGCTTTTCTTTCTGACACCGAAAAACGACCAAAATACCGCCCTTACCGTCGCGCCGAACGATGCCTTGCGCCGGGTCGGCGTTTTCATTTCGTCCACAGCGCCCCCTTATGTCGCATGCCTGACCGGCACGCCGACTTCAAAAAATGTGTAGGACAGCGTAATTGTCGTCACATTTTTCGGCAGCTTGGGGTCTATGTAAAATACCACCGGCATCTGCCGCGCCTCATTGGGCCCAAGCGTCTGCTGCTTGAAACAAAAACATTCGATCTTCTTGAAAAATTGCATGGCCTCCTGCGGCGCATAACTCGGTATCGCCTGCGCATCCATCTTGCGCGCCTGGGTATTCACCACTTCATACATGACCTGGGTCATTTCACCCGGATGCACTCGCACGCTGCCGGTTACCGGCCGAAATCGCCACGGGCCTTGCGTATTCGCATCGAACTCAACCGTTACCGTGCGCGTCTTGTCGATTTGCGTGTTGGCGACAGGCTCGATGCCCGCTTCTTTTTGCGTCAGCACGTTGATGCCGGTTAGCGCGCAAATCTGTCTGTATACCGGAATCAAGCCATAACCGAAGCCAAACATGATCGTGGCAATCACCACCAGCTTGCCCAGCATCCGCGCATTCAATCCTTCTGCGCCATGTCCGTCATGTTTTTTACCGCCGTTATCCGGGATTGGTTTCATCTTAACTAAACCATGCCCGTTTAACAAAAATACCGATAAAAAAGACCAATGCCACCGACGCCAGAATCAACGCAGTCTTCAGGTTATTCGGTTTCTTTTGCTCTGGCATTGCCTGTATGGCGAGCTTGCGTCCGCCATTTCCGTTTTGCTTTTTACTTCACTGTCGGCGGTACTTCAAACGTATGGAATGGCGCCGGACTTGGCACGGTCCATTCCAGGCCCTCTGCGCCGTCCCATGGTTTGTCCGGCGCCTTTTTGCCGCCGCGGATGGTAGGCAACACCACGAACAACACGAAGTACGCCTGGGTCAGTCCGAAAC
>JBIODP010000279.1:0-3564 GCA_044445195.1 Burkholderiales bacterium
GTGCGATGGTTTCTTTTTCGGGTTAAAAGGATTTCTATACAGGGATCAACAGAGCGGTTTCAGGAGGTTTTTTTATGTTCGTCATGGCAATTCCTTTCATGTAGATCGGGTAAAAATTACAAATAAATTTATGGCTGCAGTCATAGGTTTGTTTCTGTTGTACTGGACGGTACAGTTCATATTAAACTCGACTCATTATTCGTGTCAAGAACAAATGTACCGTACCGTTCAGTATAATATTAACGAAACAGACGAAAATCAGAGATATCGAGCGAAAAGCATGCTTGGTACGGCTTTTCTCTTCCGAAAAGGAAGTCTCGTACTAGTGAGCAATCACAAATGGCTGGCAAATGTTTTTTATCGTGCGAAGCAGCCGAATTGACGATCTGGATTATTCATCACCGACTACGCCGGCGCCTCGCATTGATGCGAATGATTTCTCCGCACTGCTTGCCAAAGTAGCCATTCAGCATGTGGGATGAGGCAGGTGACGTATCGCAAAATCATGGTCGCCATCGACTCCGGAAAATTTGCGGATAGCGTGAACTATTACGGAAACCGAACGTCTATTGGCAACAATCGGCATACCGTCGATCATTCCATATCGTCGGCCTCGAATTCGATTTCGCTCGAACTGTTATAATCCGACGAACGCAGGAAGCAGGTTTGCAAAGCAACTTCCTCATGCAATTACCGCGCCTTTGACGAAATAATTCTGATTTGCGACGCCGGAATAACTCTCGTAGCGCCAAATCCAGGTCTTCCGATATGGGCACGCCAATAATACGACATCAGAAATGGATGTGAAAAAGTGATTTATGTCATTCGCGCCTGCATGGTGCTCCTTATTGCCGCGTTGACCGGCTGCGCTACCACGGCGAATAATCCGAAAGACCCGCTGGAGGGTTTCAATCGGGCGATGTTCAACGTCAACGACAAGGTCGATCAAGTGGCGCTCAAGCCGGCTGCGACCGTCTATAAAAAGGTGTTGCCCGAATTCGTGCAAACCGGCGTCGGAAATTTCTTCGGCAACATCGGCGACGTATCGACAGCGTTGAATAACTTCCTGCAAGCCCGCGTCAACGACGGCATGTCGGACGTTGCTCGGGTAATGGTGAATAGCATCTTCGGCTTGGGCGGCTTGTTTGACGTAGCTTCTCCGCGGGGACTGGTCAAGCACGATCAGGACTTCGGCCAGACCTTGGGGCGTTGGGGCGTTAAATCTGGCCCCTATCTGGTTCTACCGTTTATCGGTCCCACGACTACGCGAGATGGAGTTGCGATGGTCGTCGATCTGGAAACCGATTTGTGGAGCTATAAATATCCGGTCAAATGGCGTAATACCGGTTCCGTCATACGCGTAGTCGATCGGCGCGCCTATATTCTGGACTCGACGACGCTGCTTGAGGATGCCGCGCTGGATAAGTACGAATTCGTGCGCGACGCTTATTTGCAGCGCCGGGAAACCAAGATCTATAAGGGCAAACAGGACTCCTACAGTTCCGATCCTGCACCTTCAGCTGCGGACGACAAAACCGACGTCACGCCGACACCTGCAGCAGCAGATGACAAACCCGACGCCACACCGGCCCCTGCCGCCACGGGCGAGAAAACCGGCCCCAAGCCGACACCCTGAACGGGGTGCGCGTTGCCGGCGCGCACTCCGCACCTCTTCGCCTGCATCCATTTATGCTGAATCGGGTCGATCGCCTTGATGAATTGTGGTCGATTTACAACAGAAAAATCGGAAATATCCTATCTTTTTGTTATTTTGCATTTCCAATTTGGCAATTAATTTCACGATCAAAACCATCGATTTACTTCGCCATTGTGCGGCTCTCCCGTGCGCGATTGAAGTTCTCCAATTTTTCGGTATTACCAATGAAAACTTGGCATTTTCGCCTTGTTTTTTTATTCGTTCATACGTCGAAATCAACGGGGCGAAGCGATAAATTCGCTGATTTTTGGACCGGCGACTGCCGTATGTTTTCCCTTGGAATACCGATCTTTCCGAATATTGTTCCGCGCTTTGGCTGATAAATTCTAATCTGCTGGTAAGCGACAGATGGCGGAATCATCAATCCAGAGGCGTGAGGAGCCGATCTTGTGGGATGTTCGATTCTGGAATCCCGGGCAATAGGCGGTTCGCATGCTTGAGATTCGAGTAGATGGTTGCCAGCTTCTTTCCCGCAGCAAATTTTTGTCTGGTTAGACAGGCCATCTGCAAAGCAGATGTTCGTCTTAAAGCAAAGTGGACATTTAAACTAAAAAATTGAGGATTGTTCAATGAAAAAATCACTAGTTGCACTTGCTGTTATCGGTGCATTCTCTTCCGCGGCAATGGCGCAATCGAGCGTGACGGTTTATGGCGTGATCGACATTTCGGCAAATTACACGACCAATCAAGACGCCAAAGGCGGCGCGGTCTGGTCGCTGGGCGATAGCGGCGCCATCGGCGATGCCGGTCAGGGTGCGATGAGCGGTTCGCGTTGGGGCCTGAAAGGCGAAGAAGATCTGGGTGGCGGCAGCAAGGCATTGTTCAAAGTGGAATCCGGCTTCACCGTCAACAACGGTCAGTCCGACCAACAAGGTCAATTGTTCGGCCGTCAGGCATATGTCGGCTTGGCCAACAAGGATATGGGTCAATTGACCGTCGGTCGCCAATACGGCACCATGACCGATGTCGCATTCGACTTCGACCCGCTCGGCGTCGGCAACTACATGGCCAATGAATGGGAAGTTTTCCTGTTCGGCGTGCGTTTCGACAACACGATCTGGTACAAAAATACCTGGGGTCCAGTCCAGTTGAACGTGCAATACAGCCTGGGCGGTCAAGCCGGTAGCAACACCGTTGGCGACACCGTTGGCTTCAGCCTGAAATACAATCAAGGTCCATTGGGACTGGCAGGCGCCTATCAGCAATCGACCGATGCCAACTCCAACAAGTTGACCGCTGCAACCGCCGATGTCACCTACAACTTCGGCCCTGCCACCGTGTACGGCAACTACTACAATGTGAAGTCCGATGCCGGATTTGCGAAAAAGCCGAATTCAACAGGCGGCGCTTTGGCGTACACCAGCATGTTCATCAACAATACCGGCTTGCCTGACCGTACCGACGACCTGTGGGTAGTCGGCATGAGCTACAACTTCACGCCTGCCATGACCTTGACCGTGGCTTACATGGATGACAAAATCAAGCAAGCTGTAGCTGGTGACGGCAGCATGAAGTCGGCCTATGCCTTGCTCGAATACCACCTGTCCAAGCGCACGGAAGTGTACGCGAACCTGGATAACTCCAGAGTGAGCGGACAAGCGATCGCGACCGGTTTCAACGGTGTCGGCACCGGCCAAACCAGCAGCAATGCTCTTTCGGGCGGCATTCGCGTCACGTTCTAAATTTGCTTGAATGGCGGGGTCATGCCTTCGGGTATCGTTGCGCCACATAAGCAGACCAGAGGGTCGCCGAAAGTGGGCGGCTCCGGGTTACTGATGTATTTGTGTTGATGAAATAAAGGGAGAGCTCGCTCTCCCTTTATTTTTGGCTTACCGCATACTGTGTGA
>JBIODP010000280.1:0-3554 GCA_044445195.1 Burkholderiales bacterium
GAACTGGACTGCGTTGCGCCTCGTGCTGGGGCTATTGATGGTATTCGGCTTGGGCTATCTGGTGAATCGGCTGGTCACCCCGCAGGAAGCGCAAGCTGCCGAAGCGCAACTCGCCCGCATCACCGAAAACACCGAACCCGGCAACGCATTCGCGCGCTGGCTAAAGACGCTATCGCGCATGACCTTGCATCTTGTGCCGGAATATATTGTATTGGTTTTGCTGCTGGGCGCAGCACGCGCGTTTCTGTTCCCGCACATCGGGCCGGAGATCGGCAACCACCTTGGCTGGATCGCCGCCTTCGCAGTCGCCGGCGCGCTGTTTGTGATCCCCACTGCCGGCGAAGTGCCGATTATCCAGGCGATGCTGGCGCTGGGCATGGGAGTTGGCCCCGCAGGCGCGTTGCTGATGACGCTGCCGCCCATCAGCGTGCCGTCGCTCGCGATGCTCGTGCCCTCGTTCAGCCCGCGTCTGTTAGCAGTCGTCGCGATGTCGGTTGTCGCATTCGGAGTCGCTGGCGGGCTGCTGGCGATCTGGCTGAATTTTTGATCACAAGTCGTTAGATCATTCTTACAGCAACACCATATTGTCCCGATGAATCAATTCGGGTTCTTCCACGAACCCGAGAATCGCGGCGATCTCCGACGACGGATGGCGCATGATGCGACGCGCTTCCGAGCTCGCATAATTGCTCATCCCGCGCGCTATGGCGCGGCCGGTTTCGTCGGCACAGGTAATGATATCGCCCCGGCCGAAGTCGCCGGTGACAGCGACCACGCCGACCGGCAACAGGGACTTTCCTTCAGTGGTGAGTTTTTGCACTGCGCCGGCATCCAGAACAACCATCCCTGCCGTTTTCAAATGGTCCGCCATCCATTGCTTGCGCGCGGTCAATTGCGCGGTTTGCGCGGTCAACTGGGTTCCAATCGCCTCGCCTGCCGCCAAACGGGTCAATACATTTTCTTCCCGTCCCCAGGCAATGATGGTATGCGCGCCGGAGGTCGCCGCGCGCTTGGCCGCCAGAATCTTGGTGAGCATGCCGCCACGCCCGATTCCGGTCCCTGCGCCGCCGGCCATGGCTTCCAGCGACACATCGCCGGCTTTGGCTTCATGCACCAATTGGGCAGCCGGATCTTTGCGCGGGTCTGCCGTGAACAATCCTTGCTGATCGGTCAGTATGATCAGCGCATCGGCTTCCAGCAGATTGGCGACTAGCGCGCCGAGCGTGTCGTTGTCGCCGAATTTGATTTCGTCGGTAACGACCGTGTCGTTTTCATTGATGATCGGCACCACGCCGAGACGCAACAAGGTAAAGAGTGTCGAACGCGCATTGAGATAACGCTCGCGGTCGGCCAGGTCGGCGTGGGTCAGCAGCACTTGGGCGGTGCGCAGGTCATGCGCGCTGAAACTGGTTTCATAAATCTGGGCCAGTCCCATCTGCCCAACGGCGGCACAGGCCTGCAATTCATGGATTTCAGTCGGGCGCCGCTCGAAACCGAGACGCTGCATGCCTTCGGCAATGGCACCTGAACTGACCAACACGACTTCTTTTCCGCATTGCCTGAGCTGCGCTATCTGATGCGCCCATTTGGCGATTGCCGCATGGTCCAGCCCCTTGCCGTCGTTAGTAACCAGCGACGAGCCGACTTTGACAACCAGCCGTTTGGATTTTTGGATGACCGAGTTCATATAGCGGTGCCGACGGCCTATTCGAGGACCTTGAAACGCGGATCGTCGGGTTCGATCGATACGATCCCGCGCGCCTCTTCCACCATTTGGGTTTCTCCTGCGCGATGTTCCGCCTGGCGCTGTTCGGCCAGATAATTATAAATTTCGACCACCAGATCTTCGCAGCCTTCGCGCGTCAGTGCGGATATTTCGAATACGGGGCCTTTCCAGCCGAACCTCTTGACGAAATCCTTGACGCGCTTTTTACGCTCGCCTTCCGGCACCATGTCGAGCTTGTTCAGCACTAGCCAGCGCGGTTTTTCGAACAGGGATTCGTCGTATTTTTTCAACTCCTTGATGATCGCCTTGGCTTCCTTGACCGGATCGACCGTATCGAACGGCGCCAGATCGACGATATGCAATAGCAGGCGCGTGCGCTGCAAGTGCCGCAGAAACTGGACCCCCAATCCGACGCCATCGGCTGCGCCTTCGATCAATCCCGGTATATCCGCAATCACAAAACTCTTTTCGTGGCTTACCCGCACCACCCCCAAATTCGGGTGCAGCGTCGTGAACGGGTAGTCCGCGATCTTCGGACGGGCGTTGGACACGGCGCTAATGAAGGTCGATTTGCCGGCATTAGGCATGCCCAGCAGGCCGACATCCGCCAATACTTTCAACTCCAGACGCAATTCACGCCGCTCTCCCTCTTTACCGTCGCCCTTCTGGCGCGGCGCGCGGTTGGTGGAGGTTTTAAAGTGGATATTGCCCCAACCGCCTTCGCCGCCCTTCACCAGCAGCGCTTCCTGGCCGTGCTCGGTCAAATCCGCGATAATTTCGCCGTCATTGTTATCGATGATCAGCGTGCCGACCGGCATGCGCAACATGATGTCGTCGGCGCCCTTGCCATAACAATCGGCGCCACGGCCATTCTCGCCATTGCGCGCCTTGTGCAACTTGGAGAAGCGGTAATCCACCAGCGTATTGACATTGCGGTCCGCAATCGCCCAGATGCTGCCGCCCTTGCCGCCGTCGCCGCCATCCGGCCCGCCAAACGGCCGGAATTTTTCACGGCAAAAGGAAGCACAACCATTGCCGCCATCCCCTGCGATTACTTCGATCTTTGCTTCGTCGATAAACTTCATGTTTTACCGCCATAAAACTAAAAAGGCTCTACCGTTGGCAGAGCCTTTTGATTGAAGGCTTGCGCCTTGTCCTGCATGCTTTACTTTTCACTGCTTCGGCAATCATGCTGAAGCAGTTGACGATCAAGCGGGTTCAACAATAGCAAACTGGTGCTGTGCTGCGCCCTTGATTGCAAATTTTACCTTGCCGTCGATCAGCGCAAACAAAGTATGATCCTTGCCCATGCCGACATTTTCTCCCGCATGCACTTTGGTGCCGCGTTGACGGATGATAATGCCGCCGGCATTAATTACCTGACCGCCGTATACTTTTACTCCCAGTCGCTTCGACTCGGAATCACGACCATTTCGCGTAGTGCCGCCGCCTTTTTTGTGTGCCATTTCAGACTCCTTGGTATCTGGTTATATCTATCGACGCTAAGCTTAGCCGTTAATCGATACGATTTGCAATTCGGTATAATTTTGGCGATGGCCCTGATGCTTCTGGTAATGCTTACGACGGCGCATCTTGAAAATCTTAACCTTATCGTGGCGACCATGCGCCAAAACCGTAGCCAGCACCGTAGCACCTTCAACCAATGGCGCACCAAATTTAATGGTGTCGCCCGCGCCCACTGCGAGCACTTGATCTAAGGTGATTTCGGAACCAATGTCTGCCGGTATCTGTTCTACTTTGAATTTTTCGCCAGCGACAACTTTATATTGTTTGCCACCGGTTTTTATGACCGCGTACATGTGAAACC
>JBIODP010000281.1:0-3552 GCA_044445195.1 Burkholderiales bacterium
CAGCGGCACCGACCGGGGCAACATGGATCTGTTCGGGCCGGATAGCGGCGAGTGCCGTTACCGCTCCGCAAGCCTTGGCCAGATCGCCGCGCAACACATTGGCGCCGCCGACAAAATCGGCGACAAACGACGTGGCAGGCCTTTGGTAAAGCATGCGCGGCGTATCGACTTGCTCGATTTTTCCATTGGCAAAAACGGCAATCCGGTCCGACATGGACATCGCTTCGCCCTGGTCATGGGTCACATAAATAAAAGTAATGCCAAGTTGTTTGTGCAATTTTTTCAATTCGATCTGCATTTGCTCCCGCAAACGCAAATCGAGCGCGCCCAGCGGTTCATCCAGCAGCAGAACCGAAGGCCGATTGACCAAGGCGCGCGCCAGCGCCACGCGCTGGCGTTGGCCACCGGACAGTTGCGAGGTCTTGCGCGCATCGAATCCGGATAAATCCACCTGCTCAAGCGCCTCTCTGGCCAGGCTGGCGCGTTCGCTCTTTGCTACGCCGCGCATGCGCAATCCATATTCAACATTCTGCTGCACGGTCAAATGCGGAAACAACGCATAGTCCTGAAATACCGTGTTCACATCGCGATCATAGGGCGCCGTGCGTGTCATGTCTTTACCGTCCAGCATGACTTTTCCGCTGGTGGGGTGCTCGAACCCGGCAATCAGGCGCAGACAGGTTGTCTTGCCCGACCCCGAAGGGCCCAGCATCGAAAAAAACTCGCCGGGCTGAATCGCCACCGACACCTCATTGACGGCAAGCACTGCGCCGTAGCGTCGACTAACGGATTGGAGTTCAATAGTTGCTTGCATAAATAACGTTATACCGGTCGCTGATATTGTTTGGTTCAGATTGAAAATGCGGCTTTATCGCCCACCCATGACGGCGATATAATCCGTCGTCCAGCGGCTATACGGCACGCACGTCCCACCGGCTGCCGAGCATTTCGCTTGCGGGGTTTTCCAGAATGCGATCTTGTCGAAATGGCTGTAGCCGTTGGTCGAGCATGGTTTGCCGCCTGCCGGCGTTGCGGCTTTGCAGGCTGTCGTGGTAACCGGATTGGAGCCGAACCACTCTGCAACGGGGGCTTGCACCTTGTCGTCCAACGACCAGTTGAGCCATGCATAGGCGCAATTAAGATGCTTGGCTTTGGCGTGCAACATGGTGGTATCCGCCCAGCCGGTCGTGCCTTCTTTTGGCATGGTCGACGCTATATGCCTTTTCTCGCCTTGCAGCAAATTAACCTGCACCGGCCACGAACTGGAGGCAACCACGCCTTCGCTCTTGAAATCCGACATTTGCACGTTGTAGTCATGCCAATAGCGGTGGATTAACGGCTTTTGCTTGCGCAGAACTTCCAGCACGGCATCGTATTGGGCTTGCGATAGTTCATAGGGGTCATTAATGCCCAGTTCAGGCCGTTTGGCTTTTAAATACAGCGCGGCATCGGCAATGTAAATTGCGCCTTCATAGGCTTGCACTCGCCCCTTGTTGGGCTTGCCATCCGGGAAGTTTTGCGGCTCGAATACAACAGACCAGGAAGCCGGCGCTTTTTTGAATACATCGGTGTTGTACATCAATACATTCGGCCCCCATTGATAAGGCACGCCATAGGTTTTGTCGCCCACCACGTACCACGGCGCCTTTTTCAGCCGTGGATCTAATTTGTCCCATGCCTTAATCTTGCCGATATCGACAGGCTGCACTCTGCCTGAGGCGATCAGGCGCAGCGATGCATCGCCTGAAGCCGTGACCAGGTCGTACACTCCTTGGCCCATCAGGGAAATCATTTCGTCCGAGGTGGCTGCCGTTTTAACATTCACCGTGCAACCAGTCTCTTTTTCAAATTGCGAAACCCAGTTGTACGCCTTGTCTGTTTCGCCACGCTCTATGTAGCTTGGCCAGGCGACGATATCCAGCTGGCCTTCGCCTTTGGTCGCAGTATCGGCAAAACTCATGCTGCTGAGAAAGGCCGCGCCCAGCGAGACCGCCAGCAAAAGATATCGCGGCTTGATAAATTTAATGGGAAGAAATTTCATATTATTCTCCAGTGCTAGTCAGCTCAATATACTCAAAGAAAGTTGTGTTGCAAATACCGATACCGTTATACTATCTATCGGTTTTTCCGATATGTCAGTCGTCGCCCCTGATTTTACCCGTGCCAAAAGGCTCACATTTATGTCGCTTACGTTAAAATCGATGCAATATTTCAATGCCGTCGCCGAAACGGGGTCCATATCTGTTGCCATGCAGAATCTTAATGTATCGCAGGCAGCCATTACGGAATCGGTTCAAAGGCTGGAAGCGCACTTGGGCGTGTTGCTGTTCCGCAGGCATGCAAGAGGCATGGCCCTCACCCATGCCGGGCACGAATTCTGGCGGCATACGCAACGCATATTGGCGTCGATTTCAGCGGCTGAAGAGGCGCTGGCTTCAAGGCCGGACTCCGTTTCCGGGGAATTGGTGATTGGGTCGATCAGCCCGTTGACCGGTTATTACCTGCCGGGGTTATTGGAACGCTACCGGCGGGCATTCCCCAAAGTGGCGACGCACATCATGGAAGATGCCGGCCATTACATTGAACACCAAATTATTAACGGAGAGTTGGACGTGGCGCTTACCGCAACATCGGCATTGGAAAATGCAGGCGCCTTCCACACATCGACTTTGGTACGCTCGCCCTGGCGCTTGTGGGTATCGGCACGGCATGCCTTTGCCGACCGCGCAAACGTGTCGATTGCTGATATCAAGAACGAATCCGTCATCGATTTGCACAACGACGAACTCGAACGCGGGTCCGGCAACTTGTGGAGAAACATCGGCATCCGGCCCCGCAGCATCACCCGCACCCGCTCGATTGAAGCCGTGCGCAGCCTGGTTGCTACCGGTTATGGCGTGTGCGTATTACCGCAGGTTTTGTTTCGCGCATGGTCTCTTGAGGGTACGCAGCTGGTGTGCATTCCTTTGATTGAAGAGATTGCCCCGCTTGAAATTGGCGTAGTATGGCGGCGAGGCGCGCCCGTCAGCACCATTGCCCAAGGGTTTATTTCAACCGCAAGCGAATACGGCCAGGCGCTCCAGCCAACGTTCAAAGCCCCGTTCCCCAACCAGAATGAATTTGTTCCACCGCTATCGGCCTAGATTAGACGATGCCAACCCTTTTCATTCACTTCGATTGCCTGACAGGATAACAATGAACACCTTTTACTTCCGTTTGCTGATCGTTAGTCTTATCGCTTTGATCTCATGGTCATCTTTGAGGGCTGAGGATAGCCGGCAGCTTTCTGTTGGCGATGCCGTTCCGTCGCTCGCCATTACCGACCAATTCGATAAAGCGGCGCCTATTCCTGTTGAAACAGAAAAGATAATTTTCATCGCCGACATGGATGCCAATAATTTAACGCATCCGCTTTTTGAAAAGGAAGGCGATGCTTATCTCCGCAAGCATCAATCCGTGCTTATCTTCGATATTCACCTGATGCCGTCATTGATCAGCACATTCATTGCCCTCCCGAAAATGCGCAGTTATCCTTATACGATGCGTCTGATC
>JBIODP010000282.1:0-3550 GCA_044445195.1 Burkholderiales bacterium
CCACCGCGATCAACAACGCCAATCTGGGCGTCACGGCAACCATTATCAATGACGGAAGCAGCAGTCCATATCGCTTGTCGCTGACATCGAACACTACTGGCGCCGCTTCCAGCATGAAAATCTCGGTAAACGGTGATGCAGCGCTTAGCAACCTGCTATCGAATGATCCTGCCGGCACGCAAAACCTGACTCAGAGCGTGAATGCGCAAAACAGCGCTCTGACCATCAACGGCATCCCGATTACCAGCGCGAACAATACCGTCAGCGGCGCAATACAAGGGGTCACGCTGAACCTTAGCCAGGTTGGCACGACATCGGTTGCCATCGGAAAAAACTCTACATCGGTGCAATCGGCTGTAAGCGCATTGGTGACTGCCTACAATACGTTGAATAGCACCTTGAATGCGGCGACAGCTTACAACGCGACTACCCAGACTGCCGGCCCTTTGATTGGCGACAGCGGCATCCAAACTATCCGGGCGCAGTTGCGCCAACTGATCGGCACGCCGGTCGCCGGCGCCAGCCAGAATTTGAATTCGCTCGGGCAACTGGGCATTACATTTCAAAACGATGGCAGCATGTCCCTCAATACCTCCACATTGCAAAGTGCGCTCACCAATAATTTCAGCAGCGTCGGCGCTTTATTTTCCGCAATAGGAACGACATCGGACAGCTTGGTCGGCTTCAATACCTCGACAGCGGCGACCCAACCCGGCACGTATGCAGTCGACATCACGCAACTGGCTACACAGGGAACCGAAGTGGGGAGTGCGGCCCCCGGGCTCACCATTACCGGCGGCAGCAACGACCAATTATCATTGCTTATCGACGGCGTCAATACGTCCGTTACCTTGACTGCAGGAACCTATACTCAAACCTCGCTGGCGGCTGAAATACAGACCGCAATCAACGGTTCGACAGCAATTTCCAACGAGGGAAGCTCCGTCGTTGTTACGGTGAATAGCAGCGGCGCCCTGTCGATTACGTCGCAACGCTACGGTTCGGCTTCCTCGGTAAGCCTGGGCGGCGATGCGGCAAGCACGCTGCTGGGTTCTGCGCCCACCAGCACCGCCGGGCTCGATGTCGCCGGCACCATAGGCGGCAACCCGGCGGTCGGCTCCGGTAAAATCCTTACCGGCACCGCCGGTTCGCCGACGGCAGGCATGGCGCTCAGCATCAATGGCGGAACAACCGGTTCGCGCGGCACGGTCACGTTCTCGCAAGGCTACGCCTATCAACTGAATACGCTACTCACCTCTTTTCTGGGTAGCTCGGGGCCGCTGACTGTCGAAAGCAACTCTCTTAACAATAACATTACCAGCATCAACGCGCAAATCGCGACGCTCAATATAACGCTGGCGGCACAGCAGGCGAATTACCTGGCCGAATTTACTGCGCTGGATACGACCATGGCCCAGATGAATGCAACACAGACATTTTTGACTCAGCAGTTGTCGTCACTGTTCAGCAACAATAGTAGTGGCTGAAAAATTTAATTAGGGGAACCACGAATGTTTGGATCATCTCAGCGAGGCGCTGTCGCTTACGCGAATGTCGGAGCTGAAACCGGCGTCATGGCCGCAAGTCCGCACAAGTTGGTGGTCATGCTGTTTGAAGGCGCCATGCTGCATGTCACCTTGGCTGCCCAGCACATGCAAGCCGGCCGGATTGCCGAAAAAGGCAAGGCCATTTCGAGGGCGATTGCGTTTATCGATACCGGTTTGCGCGCCAGTCTGAATAAGCAGGTAGGCGGCGAAATCGCCTTGAACCTGGATGCTTTGTACGAATATATGAGCAAACAATTGCTGGAGGCAAATATTAAAAATCAACCTGAAATTCTGGAAGAAGTACATCGCCTTCTTGGCGAATTGAAAAATGCGTGGGCTGCCATCGGCTCCGACGATGGCAAGTTGCAACAACCGGCGGCAGTCTCCAAGTCTCCGGCGCCGCATCCATCCCGCTTGGCGAAGGCGTGATGATGAATAGTCAAGAAGTAGTTTCCATCTATGAAGCCGTTGCGGCAATTACCGAGCGGATGCTGGCGGCTGCACGTTGTGCAAACTGGACACAACTGGCATCGCTGGAAAAACTCTGTGCGCAGCATATTGAAACAATTAAAAACAACGAGCAAAAAAATGAGATAGAAGCTGCTCACGGGGCGGTACGCGAACGCAAAGTCAAGATCATTCAAAAAATTCTGTCCGACGACCGCGAAATTCGCAACATCACCGACCCTTGGATGAAACAGTTGTCGATGCAGATCAATAACGTCGGCGCCCAGCGTAAACTGGCGCAAGCTTACGGCGCAAATCGTTAGGCCCGGGCGCCATGTTACCGGCCGATATAACGAGCATTCGGCCGCCGGTTCAGGTTGAGGCTGCGACACCTGCATCCGCCACAACGAATATTGCTCAGGAGGCACTCAGCAACCTGACGCAAAATGCCATAGGCAAGCTATTCCAGGCGCAGATTCTGGCGCAACTGGACGATGGCACGTTTTTAACCAATGTTGCCGATAACGTGCTTCGCATGGCCCTTCCTGCCGGCGTTGCCGTGGGCGATACGCTGGAGATGACACTCCTGGCAACCGATCCACGTCCGGCTTTTCTGCTGGAACAGCAAAGCAGCGACACGTCGGCTTCATTCTCCAGCGCTGCCAAGTTGATCAATGCCGTACTCCAAACCGCGCAGCAAACAGATGCTCCCACCGCCTTGGCCGGCAAAACTCCGTTACTGGCTTCGCCTGCGGCGAGTGCGCCGGAACTCGCCGCCGCGTTGCAAGATAGTATCGAATTCAGCGGCGTATTCTATGAATCGCATGTCAGCCAATGGGTAAACGGCGAACGCCCCCTGTCGGATTTACTGCGCGAACCGCAGATGCAGGCGCAAGAAAAGTCGCTCGTGCAAACACTTGACACGCTATCCAGCGCACGATTGAAAGTGCTCGCTAACGACGACGAATCGTCAAGGGATGCGGATGTGGTGGTGCGATCGTCCGCTCTTACCCCAAAAAATGCGCAGACCATCAATTTGCAGTTGAATTCCCTGGAGCAACACCGCGTTGCATGGCAAGGCGAACTATGGCCCGGGCAACGCATGGAATGGGAAATCAGCGAAGAGGAAAATGGACGCAACCAAAGCGGCGAACTTGATGCGGATCAAGTGTCTTGGAAAAGCACGGTTCATTTCGATCTGCCGAATCTCGGTAAAGTGTCTGCGTCCATACATCTGTCCGGCGGACATGTCAGCATGCAGGTAAGCACCCTCTCCGCCCGTTCGGCTGCTGCACTGAAAGCGCATGGCGATGAGCTTGTCAATGCCCTTGACGCCGCCGGTTCGACGTTGGACTCTTTGATTATCAAACAAGATGGCCAACCCTGACACCAGGCAAAGCGCCGTTGCCCTCGCCTATCGAACCGGAGAGCTGGCGCCGAAAATTGTGGCCAAAGGTCGCGGACCGATTGCCGAGGAGATTATTTCCCGCGCCAAAGAACATGGCGTTTCCGTGCATGAATCCAAGGAACTGGTTGCGCTGTTGATGCAGGTCGAA
>JBIODP010000283.1:0-3523 GCA_044445195.1 Burkholderiales bacterium
ATGCCATGCATTATCATGTATTACCATGAATTAATCAGGCATTGCGCAACCGCTCCAGCAAAGCAGCCACATGAGGCAGATCGAGTTCGGCTTGCAACTCTTTCCGCGCTAACAGCAAACTCATTAAATCGTTGTCGTCCAATTCCATCAAGCGGGTAAATGCATCGACTTCGTCGTCCGTCAAACTTTCTTCATGAGCATCCAGAAAACGGCTCAAAATGAGGTCGTTCTCAAGCAAGCCACGGCGCCCGCGCCATCTTAAACGGGCACGCTTGGCTGGATCGGTCTGGTGAATGACGGGCATTTCAGTTCAAATTTGCTTGCGCAAAAAACTGCTATACGGCGCGCCGCACCATCAATTCCTTGATTTTGCCGATTGCCTTGTTTGGATTCAAGCCTTTCGGACAAACATCAACGCAATTCATGATCGAATGGCAGCGGAACAGACGGTATGGATCTTCCAGATTATCCAGGCGCTCGGCGGTAGCTTCATCGCGGCTATCGGCAATGAAGCGGTACGCCTGCAACAAGCCGGCCGGTCCGACGAATTTATCGGGATTCCACCAGAATGACGGGCAAGAGGTCGAGCAGCACGCGCACAGGATGCATTCGTACAAGCCGTCCAGTTCTTCCCGTTCAGTCGGGCTTTGCAAACGCTCTTTCTCTGGCGGAATGCTGCCGTTGATCAGGAACGGCTTGATCGATTCGTATTGCTTGAAGAAATGGGTCATGTCGACGATCAGATCGCGAATGACCGGCAGGCCCGGCAACGGGCGCAGCACGATAGGCTCGCTCAGTTCGTTCAAGTTGGTGGTGCAGGCCAAGCCATTTTTGCCGTTGATGTTCATGGCGTCGGAACCGCACACGCCTTCGCGGCATGAACGGCGCAACGACAGCGTATCGTCGACATCGGCCTTGATGCGTTGCAACGCATCCAGCAGCATCTTATCGGTCGGCAACAACGTGACGGTCAAGTCTTGCATGTAAGGCTTGGCGTCTTTGTCCGGATCGTAACGGTAAATTTTAAATTTGAGAGTGCGTGCCATTTTCTGACCCTGTTAGAAAGTACGTGCTTTTGGCTTGAAGGTTTCGACCGACAACGGCGTGGTCATGACCGGCTTATAGTCGAGGCGATTACCCTCGGAATACCACAACGTATGTTTCATCCATTCTTCATCGTTACGCTTTTCAAAGTCGCGATGCGCGTGGGCGCCGCGCGACTCTTTGCGTGCCACCGCCGAACTGATCGTCGCTTTTGCCGTTTCCATCAGGTTGTCCAGTTCCAGCGCCTCGACCCGCGCAGTATTGAATACCTTGGATTTGTCCTTGAACGACACGTGCTTGCAACGTTCATTCAATTCCATCATCTTGTGGTAACCGGCCTGCAACAGCTCATCGGTACGGAACACGCCGCAATATTTTTGCGTCGTAGAGCGAATGTCATTGGCCACATCCTGCACCCGTTCGGTCCCGGTGCTGTTTTCCAGATGCGCCAGACGCCCCAACGCAAAATCCGCGGCGTTAGCAGGCAAAGGCTTGTTGCTTCTCGACTTCAGGTCGCTTTGCACAATGTGATTGCCAGCCGCGCGACCGAATACGATCAGATCGAGCAATGAGTTGGTGCCCAGGCGATTGGCGCCATGCACCGATACGCAAGCGCATTCGCCTATCGCATACAGGCCGCCCACGACTTCGTTCGGGTTGCCGTTCTTCGGCGCCACGACCTGGCCGTGGATATTGGTTGGAATACCGCCCATTTGGTAATGCGCGGTAGGCACCACCGGGATCGGTTCTTTGGTGGCATCCACATTGGCGAATTTATGGCCGATTTCAAGAATCGACGGCAAACGCTTCTGGATGGTCTCGGCGCCGATATGGCGCAAGTCCAGCAGCACATAATCCTTATGCGGTCCGCAGCCGCGCCCTTCCTTGATCTCCTGATCCATCGAACGCGATACGAAATCGCGCGGCGCCAGATCCTTCAGGGTCGGCGCATAACGCTCCATGAAACGCTCGCCTTGGCTATTGACCAGAATCCCGCCCTCGCCGCGCACGCCTTCGGTAATCAGCACGCCGGCCCCGGCCACGCCGGTCGGGTGAAATTGCCAAAACTCCATGTCTTCCAGCGGCAAGCCGGCGCGAGCCGCCATGCCGAGGCCGTCTCCCGTATTGATGTAGGCATTGGTCGACGAGGCCCAGATGCGGCCCGCGCCGCCGGTTGCCATGATGGTAGTCTTGGCTTCCAGCATCATGACTTCGCCGGTTTCCATCTCCAGCGCCACCACGCCGACCACATCGCCGTCGGCATCGCGGACCAGGTCTATCGCCATCCATTCGACAAAAAAATGCGTCCTTGCGCGCACATTGCGCTGGTACAGCGTGTGCAGCAACGCATGACCGGTGCGGTCCGCTGCGGCGCAGGCGCGCTGCACCGGCTTCTCGCCCATATTGGCCGTGTGGCCGCCGAAGGGACGCTGGTAAATCGTGCCGTCTGCATTACGGTCGAACGGCATGCCGAAATGTTCCAGCTCATAGACCACTTTGGGCGCTTCGCGGCACATGAATTCGATCGCGTCCTGATCGCCCAGATAGTCGCCGCCCTTGACGGTGTCGAACATATGCCAGTACCAGCTATCTTCGGACATATTGCCCAGCGATGCGCCGATTCCGCCTTGCGCGGCAACCGTATGCGAACGGGTGGGAAAGACCTTGGACAAGACTGCGACATTCAGGCCGGCTTCGGCCAATTGCAGCGATGCGCGCATGCCGGAACCGCCGGCGCCGATGATCACTGCGTCGAAACGACGGGAAGGTAGTGCGGATTTGATTGCTGCCACGATTAGGCTCTCCAGAGAATCTGCGCCATCCATGCAGCGCAACCGACCAGCCACACGATGGTGGCCACATCCAAGCCCAAGCGCAAACCGGTAGGCGGCACCCAGTCCATATAAACTTCGCGCATGCCAATCCATGCATGATAGAACAACGCGAGGAAGGCGACAAAAGTCGCCAGCTTGAACCACTGATGGGCAAACAGGCCGGCCCAGCCTTCATAACTGAAATTATTGCCGGTCAAAAAACAGATCAACAGGATGATCGTATAAACCGCCATCACAATTCCGGTGATGCGTTGCGCCAGCCAATCCATGAGCCCGTAATGCGCGCCGACCACCAGGCGCTTTGGTCCGATATTGTTATTTGACATTTAGAATGCTCCGAATAATTTCAATGCAATCAATACGGTCAATGCCGAGGTAACGGAAAGAATAGCGACCGCCGATTTGCCGGCGCTTTCCTTATCCAGCCCGATATGCAAATCCATGATCAGGTGCCGAATTCCTGAGCAGAAATGCTGCAAATAACCCCATGAAATCCCCAGGATCAGCAGCTTGACGAAACAGCCGGAAGCGAGTTCCTTGAAATACGCAAACGAGGTTTCGGAAGTAAGGCTCTGTTCCAGCAAGTATAAAATAAAAGGCAATAGCGCAAACAGCAGCATTCCGCTAAACCGATGCACCAGTGA
>JBIODP010000284.1:0-3506 GCA_044445195.1 Burkholderiales bacterium
CTATCGTGCCGACTCTGTCCTCAAACTCTTTATACGCGCGCAGTAGCGCACCCCAGAAATAGTCGAGCCAAGGCGCGCTGTTGTGGGCGTGTTCGTGCCAATTTTGCGAGCTGGATTCAAGTGTTTCGTAGTAGCTTTCTTTTGATTCCTCGAAGATACGTTCCAGGCTGATGAAACGCCCCACGGTGTAATCGAAGTGATAGAGCAACTGCAGCGTCAGCAAGCGCGCCATGCGCCCGTTGCCATCCGGGAACGGGTGGATGCATAAAAAATCCAGCACTAGCAGCGGTACCAGCACCAACGGATCGGCCAGATGCTGATCGAGCGCGGTTCGGTATGATGCAACCAAATCGCTCATCGCCATCGGCGTCAAGTGGGCTGCGGTGGGGCGAAAACGAATGCGTGAGCTGCCATCTGGATGGCGTTCAATGATGTCATTGTTGGCCGCCTTCCAGTGCCCGCCAGGTTGGGGCATATAGCGATACAGAATGCTGTGCAACTGCAGGATGGTGCCTTCCGAAAATGGTATTTGCTCGGCACTTTCGTGAATCAAGCCTAGCGCGTCGCGGTAGCCCGCCACTTCTTGCTCGGAACGGCTCTTGGGAATGGCATTCTTGAGCACGAGGGACTTGAGCCGCGCCGGTGCGACAACCACTCCCTCCAGCCGGTTGGACGATTCGGTGGATTCAACGACAGCAACTTGCCGCAAATCGCTGAGCACTTCTGGCGACTGCGCAACGTACAAACGCTGCTTGCCTCGGTATTCACCCAACGCCCGTAGCGTTGCCAGTTGCTGCGTGTCAAAGCGCAATCTGGCGAGGTAGTCATTCGAGAGTGAGTGCATGAGGCGTTGCGTTTGAGGAAATGGGGTAATTTTAACGCATATTGGGGTATTCAATTACGTAATTACCCCTATTAATTCAATTATTACTCCATTATTTTGAAAGATTCGGCTTGGATTGCTTGCGGTGCATGAACTGAGCGAATGTTGTCAATCAAATATGAGTCCGATGGTGCAACGATTTTCCGATTGTTATCTCATGGCGGCTTGCCGCAGGATAAGACACGCCGCCCTCGATCGCGATTGCCTGCAAGATTTGTAAATCGTTTGATATTTACTAGTTCGCCGTGCGTATTACCGCCAATGTCAGCGATCCTGCTCATCGGGCTGGAAGCGTAAGCTTGCCGAATCGGCAAAGTTATCGTTCCATTGACACCACTCAGGCAGAAGTTGCTTTTTCGGTAATTGCGGGTGGAAGCACGATGGCGTTTTGCTGCCTCATTCTCAATCGCAGTTGCCTTCAAATTGTTCAGGAAATCTGCAAATCCTTCTTCAATATTTCTCGGCATTCGACCCCGATGTCTGTTTGGAAGCACCATTTTATCGTTATTTGAGCCACAAGGCGCGGGATTCTGTATCTACGAATACGAACCTATTTGGCCGAAAAAATCGGACTGCTGCCTGATGATATTCCAGTTGCGATAACGAATTCCTTCCGTGGTGCTCGATGATCGTCACGAGCGCGAGGTTGGCCAGTCGGGACGTCGTTTGTTTAACGATCTGGATGGACAACGCCACCATGGTTGGTCTGCGGGTCAGATCAACAGATCAGTCAAAATCTACGCAGGTGGTCAATTCGAATCAATACCTGAAAGAGTTTGCAAGCCATAACTGGCCATCAGTCGACATTTCGGAACGGCAGCCGAAAATGCGCCTAAAACCGTGATTTGGCGCTGCGACTACCCGCAGGGCAAACAGAGAATAGAGACAGGCTGGCGGCAGGAAGCTGCCAAATTGGCGGAAATCTGGAGGTGAGTACCCGCAGGACGGCGTCCGAAAACCGCGCGTGACGTGGCGATTTCCGAATAGAAAACGGGTCCGGAGAATATCCGAACCCTGAATATTGGTGGCCGTAAGGGAAATCGAACCCTCGTTCGGAAGATTGCGGAAAAACGAGGGAATTTGCGGGTTAATGAGGGTTTGAGAGGGCCAACGAGTTATTTGATAAACCACATTCGTTGGAAAACATCATCCTTGTCAATCAGGAAATGTTTTAGTGCGGCGAGAATATGGATTGCAATCAATCCCACCAAAATCCAGGCAACAACTGAGTGGGCGTCAAAGAAAATTTCCGCGAGATCTCGGTCTGGAGCAATCACTCGCGGCACGTCCCAGCCAAAAAATTTGATTCCGTTTTTGCTGAGTAGGGCGCCAGTGATTCCTATCACGGGCATTACAATCATCGTCAAATATAGCAGCCAGTGCGTTACCCTCGACATCATTGCTTGCCGGGGCGTGACGCTTTTCGGTAAGTCGTGAGGTTTATGCCTCAGTCGCCAGATCAGGCGTAGCGCTGCCAGCACTGCAACGAGGATTCCCACAGATTTGTGTATATTGAAATACCAATCGCTACCAGGTTCATCCTCGATTGACATCATGTACCACCCCACTCCGACCATGCCGAAAATTAAGACAGCCAGTAGCCAATGAAGGAAAATCGCAATTGTTGTATAGCGTGCAGAATGCACTTCCTGCATGGGTGTAAATGGATTCATCGTATCTATGCCCGTGTTTGATCGAATAAATGACAGTTTAATGTCATATGGTGAAATTAAAAATCGGACAATGACAGCGCCCGATTATGCCGCTGATTTCAGCTCGCCGCTGAACAATTTCGGCTTGTTTATGTCACAACAGGGTCTGGTAAATCTCTTCTTCTTGCGCGAAATGCAGGCGCAAAATGGCGTCAAGACTGTAAAGAATGCGCTGCAAATTGCGAAGGGTTTCTGGAGTAGCGGCGTTATGCGACATTGCGTTGACGCTTCGTTTCAATCGACGCCCAAGATCGAAAATCTCCTGATGCGTCCGGCTCATGGCTGCCATAGGATCGTCGCCGCCGAGGAGTAGTGCCAAGACTGGATATACTCTTGAGTCGTCTTGTCGTTCATGTGGCATCAAATGTTCGCGTAACATCGTATCCAGTTTGATCAATGCCACTCTTGCTTCTTGCGGCGGAAGGGATGTTAGCCTATCGGCAAGAAAACTTAATTCGTCTAAAACCGGCGCGAGTACATCGTGCTCGCTTTTTAGCCGTTGTGCTTCGTCAGCGGACAACATGTGCTGGCTCGCACGTAACGGCTTAATGTACAAGGCGCGCAAAGCGTTTGCGATCACGGCCACATCAATCAGTTCTTGCAATGCAGCGCCGTATAGTGGAGGCAAAAAACCGAGAGCCGCAACGAGCATCGCCAAAATTGACATCGCCATTCCGGCGACGACACTTTGTACCGCAATCGAGCGTACTTGGCGTGCCGCATTCAATGCTTCAGCTAGCCGGTCGAGGCGATCGACCAGCAATACCACGTCGGCAGCTTCCGACGACGCAGCCGCACCACGTGCGCCCATTGCGACGCCGACGTCGGCTGCAGTCAGTGCTGGCGCATCGTTAATGCCGTCACCTACCATGATTGATAAGCCATGAGATCTTGCCGCCTCAATTGCCGCC
>JBIODP010000285.1:0-3491 GCA_044445195.1 Burkholderiales bacterium
TGCACGCCCTGGATCGAGTCGAGCTTGGGCTTGACTACCCGCAACAGGAAGTCGGTGACGTTATTGGTCGGCAGCGTATCGCTATAAAAACCCATGTACATGGCGTCGGTAGTCTGGCCGGTTTGCACCGTGAGGACCGGTTGCTGGGCCTGGGCCGGCAATTGGTTTTTGACCGAGTTGACTTGCGTATTGATCTCGGTCAGCGCGCGATTGCCGTCGTAGTTCAGGCGCAGGGTGGCGGTAATGACCGACACGCCGCTGCTGCTGGACGACGACAGGTAATCGATACCCTGCGCCTGCGCAATGGCAGACTCCAGCGGTTGCGTAATGAAGCCCGCCACGGTTTGGGCATTGGCGCCGTAATAGGTGGTCGATACGGTAACCACCGCATTTTGCGTTTGCGGAAACTGGTTGATCGGCAGGCTGAATAGCGAACGCACGCCAAGCACGACAATCAGCAAGCTCACCACGACCGCCAAAACCGGGCGGCGAATAAAGAGATCGGTAAAATTCACGCGCGGCTCCTTAGTGTTCTTGCGGAGTCGGAGACGGATTATTGCCCGGCAGGACCGTATTGTCGACTACCACGGGTGTGCCATTTTTCAATTTCAGCTGGCCGCTGGTCACCACCTGCTGGCCAGCCGCAAGGCCGCTCAAAATGGCAACCTGATCGCCGCGCGTCATGCCGGTTGTGACGAACACTTGCTGCGCCACCGGCTGCGGGTTGCCCTTGTCGTCTTTCATGCCATCTTTCTTGTCGTCCGGCTTGATGACGAATACGGTCGAGCCGTAAGGATTGTAAGTAATCGCCGTCTGCGGCAAAGTCAGGTAGTGTTTTTTCTCACCCATGTCGAGCTTGACGTTGGCGAACATGCCTGGCAACAACCGATGCCTGGGGTTCGACAGCGTCGCTTCAACCTGTATATTGCGTGTGCTTGAATCGATTTTAGGGTTGAGCGCAGTAATCTTTCCGATGAAGTTCACGCCTGCATAGGCATCGTTCGACAAACTGAGGGTTTGTCCAAGCGACAGCCCCGCAACCTGTTTTTGCGGCACAAAAAAGTCTATATAAATCGGATCGATCTTTTCCAGGGAAACGATCTTGTCGCCCGGATTCAGGTATTGTCCGGGATTGACTGTGGTAATCCCGAGCTCGCCCGAGAACGGCGCGCGTATCGCTTTCTTCGCGACCGTGGCTTTTTGCTGTTCGACCAGCGCGAGCTTGCTCTTCAAATCGGCGGTATCGCCGTCGACCTGGGCCTGGCTGACGGCTTGCACGACAAGTTGCGCCTTGTCGCGCGCCAAGACGGTGGCGGCCAGGTCGGCTGAGGCTTGCAACGAATGCAGTTGCGCCACATCCGAATCGTCATTAAGCTGGACCAGCAAATCGCCTTCCTTGACATCCTGCCCCGATTTGAAATTCACCCGGCGCACCAGCCCGGCGATTTCGGTAGTCACGTCGACTCCGCGAACCGGCATCACGGTGCCGACTACCGACAATTGAGGCTGCCACTCGAGCGCTTCCACCTTGGCTGCGGTAATGGTCTGCGCGCCCGGCTTCGGCGCACTGGCGATGAGTTTTTGAATGTGCAGATAAAAGCCTCCGGCCAGTGCGGCGATCAACAGGACAACACATCCCAGCATGATGAGCATGCGTTTGGTCATGAATACTTCTCCCTACGTTTAATGTTCGGTTATGCAAATACGGCGTGTCATTTTTCCCGTGCGCCGCAGTTACAATCAATTTTTTTAATTAATTTTTCTAACTAATTCTTGCGATCGATTTTCTTCTCAGCCGAGTCCGCAGCCGCGCCGGCATCGGCGACCCTGTTCCACCAGCCCCCGCCCAATGCCTGGAATAGCGCTGCGGTATCGGCGTAGCGCGCCGCCTGCGCCTGCACCAGACTGACATGCGCCTGTTGATATACGCGCTCGGCGTCGAGCAGCACCAGGTAGCTGATTCCGCCCAGGCGATACTGCTGGGCGGTCAAGTCCATCGATTCGCGCGCCAGCGATTCCACCTCGACCTGTGCCTTGAGCGCGCTGGCGTCTGAATCCAGGGCGCGCAAGGTGTCGGCCACATTCTGAAAAGCAGTCAGCACGGTCGATTGATATGCTGCGCTGGCCTGGTCATAGGCGGCGACTGCGGCGCGGCGTTTGGCGCTCAATGCGCCGGCATCGAAGATCGGCTGCGTCAAGCCGGCCCCAAGACTCCAAAAGGCAGAGCCGCTGTTGAACAAGTTACCGGATTTGGCGGCGGCGGAACCGTAGCTGCCGCTCAGCGTAATTTGCGGATACTGGTTGGCGGTTGCCACGCCGACCTGGGCGCACGCTTCATGCAGCAATGCCTCGCTGGCACGGATATCGGGCCGCTGGCGCGCCAGGTTCGACGGCAAACTCACGGGAAGCTCCAGCGGCAGTTGCAGCGAAGCGAGTTCAAACTCCGGCATCCCGGCTTCGCTCGGCAGCTTGCCTATGTACACAGACAATTGATGGCGTGTCTGCGCCAGCGCTTTTTCCAGCGGCGGTATGGAAGCGCGGGTTTGCGCCACCTGATTGCGCTGCGTCAGCAAAGTCGTGCGGGGAATCGCCCCTACTTCAAATTGCCTTTCGATCACCAGCAACTGCTTTTGCTGCGAATCGAGCACCTCGTTGGTCGCGTTCAATTGCGCGCGCAAAGACGCTTCCCGGATCGCGGTAATGACGACGTTGGAGCTAAGCGTAATATACGTCGCCTCAACCTGGTAACGCTGATAATCGACCGCTGCCTGCAGGCTCTCCAGTTCGCGGCGGGTCGACCCGAACGCATCCAGCGTATAGGAAACATTGACTGCTGCGGTAAACGCATTGAGCACGATGCCGCCGGGGGTAAAGGTGGAAAGCGCCGAGGCCCGTTCGCGCTGGGCCCCCAATTGCCCGGAAACGTTCGGGTACAGCAAAGCGCCGGACTCGGCATTCAAACTTTCCTGAGCCTGGCGCAAAGCCGCCTGCGCCCCGGCCATGCTCGGGTTATGCTCCAGCGCAGCGCGCACCAACCGGTCAAGCGGGTCCGAATGGAATACCAGCCACCATTGCGCCGGAATGTCCTGCCCTGCGACAAAACGCTGCGCATCGCCGGCCAAACCCTTCGACGAATCGGTCGACGACAAGATTGGGGTCGGCGTGTAGACGCTCCCGTTTGCCGCAGCCGGCGCATCGGGCGTTTTGAAATTGGGTCCGACGGCGCAGCCGCTTAGCGCCAGGCTTATTGTCAAGCCGAGCGCCAAACTAGCTGCCGACCCCGGCACAGCAGATTGCATCGTTCCGGCGAGTGGCATGCGCTTATGTTTTTTCAATGGTTAGTCTCCTGAAATGGCGATTGCGGCTCATCTCTGAAATGATCGGTACTGACTTAAAGGTCAATTATATACATAAAAGCCTTTGCGCGTTATTCATGCAAAATCTTGCGGAATTTTAACGCCGTTGACTTCAGCTGGTAGGTTGGGCTGCAA
>JBIODP010000286.1:0-3489 GCA_044445195.1 Burkholderiales bacterium
CGCTAACGTCGGTCGTCACCCATACGTCGGACAGCACCGTCTTCAGCCCGCGCGCGCGCGTCAGTTCGCCCAACCAGAAATCGTCGGCCAAGCGGTTGCGAAGCGCTTCAAAACCGCCAATGGCAGCCAAGGTATCGGCCCGTAGCGCAATCGTTGCGCCAAACCCAAAACGATTGCCGCCGAACCGGCTGGCCACCCGCACCGAAGGCGCGAACCAGGTATCGATAAACAAGGCGCCCATGCGCGCCCAGAAGGAATCCAGCGGGCGGGCGCGATACAGGCAAGTGACGATCCCTACCGAGGCGTCAGCCAGCGGCGGCGTGATTTTCTCAAGGTAATCCGGCAGCACCGCAATATCGCTGTCGGCCAGCACTATCCATGGATGACGCGCATGGCCGGCCATATTAATCAGATTCCCGACCTTGAAATTCGTGCCGTATACGCGTGAATCGACGACCAGCTCAATATCCCTCTGCGGGTAAGCGGATTTCAACCGCTGCACTACCTGAATGACCGCATCGTCCGGGTCGCGCACGCCGAATAAAATCTGGTATTCTGGGTAGGTTTGCTCGCATAGGGTGGCAAGATTTTCTTCGAGCCGCGGCTCAAGTCCGCACAACGGCTTCAGCACCGTCACTGGCTGCAGCGCCACTGACGGCAACGCCGGGTAGGACCGGGCGCGCACCGATAAGGCAAGCAGCGCATAGGCGGTTGCCGAAAACGTGAGCGCCAGGCCCAGCCACATCAAAAGTTCACCGCTTCCTCAGCTTTGCTTTGCAAGCCTTGGCCTTGTGTTTTATAAAGCTTGATTTCGGCAAGCTTGACTTCGACGTGCTGCGTGTAACCATAGTCGGCCGGGCGTTGCTTATCCAGCGGGATATCCGGGGCCATGTTGCCGGTAGTGCGCGCGCCGCCCAGGCTGACCTTCCACGCCTTTAGCGGATGAGCGACCGTATCCATCACCGCTGTTGCTTCATAGCCGCTATGCACCATGCAATCGGCGCATTTCTCGTAATTGCCGGTACCGTAGGCATCCCAGTCGGTCTCTTCCATCAGCGCTTTGAAGGTCTTGGCATAACCTTCTCCCAGCAGATAGCACGGGCGCTGCCAGCCGAACACGGTTCGCGCAGGGTTGCCCCACGGCGTGCAATGATAGGTCTGATTGCCGGCCAAAAAATCAAGGAACAGAGCCGACTGGCTGAACGCCCATTTGCGGCCGCCATCGCCCAGCTTGAGGATATCCCGGAACAACTGCCTGGTTTTGCTGCGGTTCAGGAAATGCTGTTGGTCGGGAGCGCGCTCATAAGCATAACCCGGCGACACCGTAATGCCGTCAATGCCCAGGCCCTTGACGCTATCGAAAAACTTCGCCACGTTTTCCGGCTGCGCATCGTTAAACAGCGTGCAGTTTATATTGACGCGAAAACCGCGCTGCTTCGCCAGGCGGATCGCCTCGACCGCGCGCGCGTAGACGCCTTCCTGGCACACCGAACGGTCATGCATTTGCTGGTCGCCGTCGAGGTGGACCGACCAGATGAAGAAAGGGCTCGGCTGATAGTCATCGAGCTTCTTTTCCATCAGCAACGCGTTGGTGCAAAGATAGACAAATTTACGGCGAGCAATAATGCCGCGAACGATTTCCGGCATTTCCTTGTGCAACAGCGGCTCGCCCCCGGCAATCGACACCACCGGCGCATTGCATTCGTCGACCGAATCCAGGCATTCCTTCAGCGACAGCCGCTGGTTCAGGATATCGTCGGGATAATCGATCTTGCCGCACCCGGAACACGCAAGATTGCAACGAAATAGCGGTTCGAGCATCAAGGCAAGAGGATAGCGTTTCTGTCCGGTAATATGCTTGCGAACGATATAGGCGCCAATCAGCGCTTTTTGCAAAAACGGTATAGACAAATCAGGACTCCTTATGATTACATCATCCTAGAAACGGCAGTAGAACAGGTGCGAGTGTGCGGTTTTTCGGCTTTCTGGCTAGGCGCGACGACGCGGCAGACTGCATTCTGCAAGGAGGAACAACGACGCCAGGGAGCCGAAAAACCGTGCAATCGCACCTGTAGCGCCGTCACCCAACAGGTGAAACGGTTTACATCACATTTTTTCAATATATTCATGTACTTATCGATATCGGCAAGCGGTCTACTGCCGTTTCTAGGATCATGCATGCGCAACGCTCCGGCACCACCGTATAGCATAGCAGATGTCATGCGTGCCTGGGTTCGCCCACCCGTTGAACGGACGCGCGCCAGGCCAGACGCCCAACCGAAGTCGTCGTGCCGCCGGAAACAGGTTATTCTTGCGGTCTGGGCAACAGATAGTCCAACGCATCCACTCAGCCCGTGCATGGCCGGTTCATGTCGAATCAAGTCGAATCATGTTGAATTTTAATTAAATCTCGTTGCAAAAGAATACAAGAATGTCAAACCCAGATACCGTGCTTGTCACCGGCGCTTCCGGTTTTGTCGGCTCGGCGGTTGCACGCGCCGCTATGCAGCAGGGCTATAACGTGCGTATCCTGGTGCGTCGGAGCAGTCCGCTGCAGAATCTGGAGGGCTTGGGCGCACAAGTGTTCGAAGGCGACATGCGCGACCAGGCGTCGGTCGAACGCGCGCTTGCCGGCGCCCGCTATTTATTTCATGTGGCGGCGGATTACCGTCTGTGGGCGCGCGATCCGGACGAAATCGTCCGCAACAATGTGGGCGGCGTCAACGCCGTGATGCTGGCGGCCCTTTCGCAAGGTGTCGAAAAGGTAGTGTATACCAGCAGCGTCGCGACGCTACGGGTCGACAGCGCCACCACCGCTGCAGACGAAACAGCGCCACTCGCCGCACATGAGGCCATCGGCGCATACAAGCGCAGCAAGGTGCTGGCCGAGCGATTGGTCGAAGCATTGATCGCGAAATCCGGCCTGCCGGCGGTGATCGTCAATCCGTCGACGCCGATCGGCCAGCGCGACGTGCGCCCGACGCCCACCGGGCGCATCATTGTCGAAGCTGCCAACGGCAAAATGCCCGCTTTCGTCGATACCGGCTTGAATCTGGTCGGGGTCGGTGATGTCGCCAATGGCCATTTGCTGGCACTGCAGCACGGGCGGATCGGCGAGCGGTATATTCTCGGCGGCGATAACGTCGCCTTGCAGCAGATGTTAGCCGAGATTGCCGAGTTGACCGGTCGCCGTGCGCCCCGGATAAAATTGCCGTTGTGGCCGCTGTATCCGCTCGCTGCGGTTGCCGAAGCCTTCGCACAGATCACGGGAAAAGAGCCGTTTGTCACGCGGGACGGATTGAAAATGTCAAAAAACCGGATGTACTTTACGTCGGCAAAAGCCGAACGCGAACTCGGTTACCGGCCACACGCCCATTTAAGCGCGCTGCAGGCTGCGCTGGACTGGTTTGGCAGTAACGGCTATCTGACATAGGCTCGCCGCATCGCCTGACCCCATCGCGCCGATCAGCGCCTGGGAATAACTTGGGC
>JBIODP010000287.1:0-3483 GCA_044445195.1 Burkholderiales bacterium
GACCTAAATTCGCCTATTCGCGTCTTATCCATGAAAACTGCGAGCGCCGCGCCCATTTCGACGCCGGCCGCTTTGCGATGCAATTCGGCGACGAGGGCCATCGCAAAGGCTATTGCCTTTACAAACTCGGCTGCAAGGGTCCGGAAACCTACGCTAACTGCCCCAGCATCCTGTTCGGCGATGTGGGTTGTGCCAGTTGGCCGGTCGGAACCGGGCACCCCTGCATAGGATGCACTGAAAAAGGAATCGGTTTTACCAAACCGATCCACGCGTTGGCCACGTTGAAAAATGTGGCGCCGCCGGCAAGTTATCCGCGCGTTGTCGAAGAACGAGGCAATGGCGCCACACTCGGCGCGGTAGCCGTAGCGGCAGCCATAGGCGGCGCGGTGGTTGGCGGCGCGGCGGTAATGGCAAATAATCTCGGCAAGGGAACTACGCCCAATGCCGATGCGGCCAAGGATAAAAGCGAAAAGGTCGAACCATGAGCATCGGCCGGCGACAATTTCTCCAAGGAGCGTTGGGAAGCGGTGTTTTGCTTGCATCGGGCGCACCGGCAGAAGCGCGTTCCAACAAGACGATGCCGCCCGAGGCGCTCGGCTTATTATTCGACAGCACCCTGTGCATCGGCTGCAAGGCTTGCGTGGCAGCCTGCAAGACAGCCAACGACATGCCACCGGAATTCTCCACCCCCGAGCAATACTGGGATGCGCCGCTCGACCTTTCCGGCAAAACACTCAATATCATCAAGGTCTATACGGAAGGCAACGGCGAAACCAAGGATAGCGAGAAGGACGGCTACGCGTTCATGAAATCGTCCTGCCTGCATTGCGTCGATCCCTCGTGCGTGTCGGCCTGTCCGGTGGGGGCAATGAGCAAGGATCCGCTGAGTGGTATCGTCAGTCACAACAAGGACGCCTGCATCGGCTGCCGCTATTGCGTGGCAGCCTGCCCGTTCAGCGTACCGCGCATTCAGTACGACGCGCCCTTCCCTCAAATTGCCAAATGCCAGTTGTGCCGGCACCGAATGAAAGATGGCAAGTACTCGGCTTGCGCCGAAGTCTGTCCTACGGGCGCCACGTTGTACGGCAGAGTAAAGGATTTGCGCGACGAGGCCAAACGCCGCCTGGCCTTGAAGCCAGGCGACGAAACGACATTCCCCCGAGGCAATATCAGCAAGCCCGACCAGTCTCCGCATGTCGCCAAGGCAGCCAGGTATGTGCAGCGGATTTACGGCGACAAAGAACTCGGCGGTACCCAGATGCTGAAGCTGGCCGCGGTGCCGTTCGAGAAACTCGGCATGCCGGACTTGCCGGAGCGATCCTACGCAGCCGTGTCCGAAACCATGCAGCACACGCTGTACGGCCACTATCTGGCAATGCCGATTGTGTTCTTTGGCATCCTGGGTTTCATTGCCAAGCGCAATGTCAAGGGCGGCAAAGACGACCATGACGAATAGAAGCAGATGACGCGCATTGTTTGAGGAGGTTCCGATGTCTAGTACAAGTCATGCCGCCCCTGCTCCGCTTGGCGGCCCGCTGGTCACGCCGGTGACCATCGCACTGGCGCTGCTGACCGCGATCGCCGCGGTGGTTCTTTGCTATCGACTCGTGTTTGGGTTGGGAGCAGTAAGCAATATCAGTGACGGTTACCCGTGGGGAATCTGGCTCGTCTACGACGTGATGATTGGTTCGGCCTTCGCTTGCGGCGGCTATATGATGGCTATCCTGGTCTACATTTTCAATCGGGGCGAATACCACCCGATGGTTCGACCTGCGCTGCTGGCAAGCGTGTTCGGTTATACGCTCGCCGGCGTATCGGTGGTTGTCGATCTGAGCCGCTGGTGGAACGCCTGGCATATCGTGTGGCCCACCTATGTACAGCCGAATTCGGTATTGTGCGAAGTGGCGCTCTGCATTTCGGCCTATACGATGGTGGCATGGATCGAATTAACGCCCGCCTTTCTGAAGAAATTCGGCTTCAAGGATTTGGATCGCAAGCTCAACAAGGTAATGTTCCTTATTCTGGCTCTGGGCGTGCTGCTGCCCACGATGCACCAATCGTCGCTCGGATCGCTGTTAATCGTGTTCGGCAATCACGTGCATCCGCTATGGCAATCGTTGGCGATGCCATTGCTGTTTCTCATATCGTGCATGTGCATGGGCTTCGCGATCGTGATTTTCGAGAGTTGCCTGTCCTCGTCCGGATTTCACCGTCCGCTCGAGCTGCATTTGCTGGGTAAGTTGTCAAAGCTGATGGTGACGATGGTGTCGGTGTTCCTGCTGGTTCGGACAGCCGATCTGGCATGGCGCGGCGTGCTCGGCTACGTATTCCAACCGACTTTGATTGCGCTGATGTTTTGGATCGAGACCGCGTTGTTCGCTGCGCCGCTGGTATTGCTTTACCGAGCGGTCGAGAGGCGCAAACCAGCTAAACTTTTTGCCGGCGCCATGTGTCTCATGCTAGGCGGCTTCATACTGCGCGTCAATGCCTACCTGATCGGCTATTCGAATAACCCGGGATGGCACTACTTCCCATCGATATCCGAGATCCTGGTAAGCATCGGCTTTATTTCGTTTGAGATCCTGGCCTATATCGTCCTGGCTCGTTACTTGCCGATCCTGCCAAAAGAAAAAATGACCATTCCTCAATAGGAGAACAGCATGGGCAATAGAATCACGATCGATCCGATTACCAGGATAGAGGGACACCTCAGGATCGACTGCGAAGTGAATAATGGGAAGGTTACCAAATCCTGGGCTTCCGGCCAGATGTGGCGCGGTGTCGAACAGATTTTGCTGGGGCGGGACCCGCGCGACGCTTGGGCCATCACGCAGCGTATTTGCGGGGTATGCACCACGGTCCATGCAATCTGCTCGGTGCGCGCAGTCGAGAACGCGCTCGATCTCGATGTGCCGCTCAACGCCCAATACATCCGCAACCTGATCATCACCGCGCATGCGGTGCACGACCACATCGTCCATTTTTACCATTTATCCGCGCTGGATTGGGTGGACGTTACTTCGGCACTCAAGGGCGATCCGGCCGCGACTGCGCAACTGGCCCAGAGTTTGTCCAGTTGGAACGGCAACAGCAAGCAGGAATTCAGCAAAGTAAAAGAACGCTTGAGCGGCTTCGTCGGCAATGGGCAACTAGGCATTTTTGCCAACGGTTACTGGGGCCACCCGGCGATGAAGCTAACCCCGGAGGTCAACCTGCTGGCAGTGACGCATTACCTGCAGGCGCTTGAAATACAGCGCAAGGCCAACAAAATCGTTACCATCCTCGGATCGAAAACGCCGCACATCCAGAACGTGGCGGTGGGCGGCGTATCCAACCCGATTTCGCTGGATTCGCAATCAGTGCTGACGGTAGAACGCTTGATGGCGGTCAAGACCTGGATTGATGAACTGGCGGACTTCGTCAAAAACGTCTACCTGGTGGATGTCGCCGCAATCGGCGCATTTTATGCGGACTGGACCAAGA
>JBIODP010000288.1:0-3469 GCA_044445195.1 Burkholderiales bacterium
CGCCGCCCATCCTTTGCCATAGGTGCAACGCAAATAAAAATGCGGCGCGCGACAGGCGAACGCCCGGATTATCGTCCCGGGCGAGTTGCGGCATGAAGATGCCGGCCAGATTTCCGGACGCTTCCCGGGCCGCTTCAGCATGCCGCTCGATCAGGGTTATCCGCCAGCCGCGCGCTGCCAGCCGTTCGCACGCGGCCGACCCGGCGATGCCGGCCCCGATCACGATTACGTGGCGTTCGTCCTCGGAGTGATGGCGTAATTGCCCGGACCGGGGTTTCCAGCGCGGCGCAAAATGGGCATGCGCGCCAAATGGACCTTCTTCAAACACGAAACCGGAATCTTTTGCCGCAGGTAAGCCCGCTTCGAAGCCCGCCTGAATCTTTGGCATCGCCAGCATCGCATGCGGAGCCGCCATGCGCCCCAGCACGGTGAAGAGGGTTCCGCTTTCAAGATAGCGATCGATGCCGGTTCGATGCAGATAAAATGTATCGACCTGCGCATCGACTTGCGGCAGGCATTTTTCAAGCTCGCCAAAGATCAGGGTGAGCACCACACCTTCATCTTCCAGCAATAGGCGATGAAAACCCGGTAAAGGCTGGGGCCACATGGCAACCAGATTTTGCAACAGCGGCGACAATTCCGGCCAGGCAGTCTGTAGCCGACACAATTCCGGCGCGGCGCGCGGGCAGCCTGCCATGGCCAGATAGTGCAATTGCTGCGGTCGATGCGGGTCGGCGCGCCAGGCGCTCCAGGTTGCGAGGAGATGCAATCCAAGGTCGAAATGCGTATCGAGGACCACAAAGCTTGCGCGCCCATTCCATCGCTCTACAACGTGCGCGCCCTCCAGAAACACCCGGCGCGTCTCTGCCAGTCTATCGACCGGCGGGTGATTGCATGGCTTTTGTGCTGCGGAAACGGGAAACATCGCGTTGGACAGGGGTCGGATAAACAAAGGGTAGTTACAAATAGCTTACACCATCCCGTGTTCAGCGCGACTGTCGGGGCAACGCCGGTATCCTTTATCATGCTGTATATTAGGTTCTCAATTGCCCAGAACTGATCCATAACCGGCCAATATTTGGCCCAAATACGCAATTTTGGCCCATCGAAAATGAAAACATCATTGCATGTCACACCCGCGTGTCGACTGCCCCCTTCACTTTGCCCGGAGCAGGCATGACGACTGATAGCATGCACCTGCCCACGGTTGCGGTGATAGGCGGCGGCCCGGCCGGGCTGATGGCAGCTGAAACCCTGGTTGCAGGCGGTGTGCGGGTCGACCTGTACGACGCGATGCGGTCGGTAGGGCGCAAGTTTTTGCTGGCGGGGAAAGGCGGCATGAATTTGACCCACTCGGAACCGGCCGATGCGTTTGTAACCCGCTACGGCAACCGGCGCGCGCAACTTGAACCGATGCTCGGCCAGTTTGGCGCCGATGCGGTGCGGGCCTGGGCCGGGGAACTCGGCATCCAGACCTATGTCGGCAGTTCCGGACGCGTATTCCCGACCGATATGAAGTCAGCACCTCTGCTGCGCGCCTGGGTGCATCGCTTGCGCCAGGCTGGGGTTGTGTTCCATATGCGCCATCGCTGGTGTGGCTTCGACAGTTATGGCGAACACGGTCAATCGCCCGGCATGGTGCGCTTTACCACGCCTGAGGGCGAACGCGCGGTGCATGCCGACGCCGTGGTGCTGGCATTGGGCGGAGGCAGTTGGGCGCGGCTCGGTTCGGACGGCGCGTGGGTGCAAGCGTTAACCCGGCTCGGGGTGCCGGTAGCGGCTTTGCAGCCATCCAATTGCGGCTTCGATGTTAATTGGAGCGAGCATTTCCGGCTTCGTTTTGCCGGCCATCCGGTCAAGCCGGTGGTGCTGAGTTTTACCGATGCGGCAAACGTCGAGCACCGGCGTCAGGGCGAATTGGTTGTGACTGCCACCGGCGTCGAAGGCGGTTTGGTTTATGCGTTGTCGAGCCAACTGCGCGACTTGCTTACCGCCGCCGGCGCTGCGCGCATTCAGCTTGATCTGGCTCCCGGCTGGTCTTTGCTGCGCGTCACCGATGCCGTCGCGCGGCCGCGCGGTTCGCGCTCCATGGCGAGCCACTTGCAAAGCCGGGTCAATATTGCGGGCGTGAAGGCGGGCCTGCTGCACGAAGTGCTGACGCCGCAAGAATTTACCGACCCGGCGCGCGTGGCCGCTGCTATTAAGGCTTTGCCGCTGACGTTGACAGCAACGCGTCCGTTGGACGAAGCGATCAGCAGCGCGGGTGGGGTCGCTTTCGAAGGGCTGGACCAGGGGTTGATGATTCGTTCCAGACCGGGCATTTTCTGTGCTGGTGAAATGCTCGATTGGGAGGCGCCGACTGGGGGGTATTTGCTGACGGCGTGTTTTGCCACTGGGCGGGCCGCTGGGAGGGGTGTGCTGGCGTGGTTGCAGCAGGTGCTTCTGTAAATGGCAGAAGTGGTTAAGGTGTATTGACGAAGATCTGATCTTGCATGCGGTGTCGGATTTGCTCGAGTTTAATTTGTTTGGTTAGTACGAGGAGTGAGGTTCCCTCGATATTTCGTCTTCCATCAGGTGGATTTTATGCAGCACGCTTTTCCTGATTTTGCTCACTTTCCCACTGCTGATGGCGGCGCATTTTATGGCGTATGACGCCAAGGCGCTTGACACGGCAATGAAAGCACAAGAATTGATTGAGGTAGCATATGACCAAACATGACAAATTGTTGGACGTACTGCACAGCACGGCACAAGGCTTGCACGCTACGGGTACGATGGATGCAATGACGATGCGGGAGTTTGACGCGCTATGCCTGACGCCGGTGCAGGAATACAGCGCTGCGCAGATCAAGCGGCTGCGGCTGCGTTTTAGGGCCAGTCAAGCCGTGTTTGCGGCCTACCTCAATACCAGCCCGTCGACAGTGCAGAAATGGGAGCAAGGACAAAAGCATCCGAACGGCCCATCGCTAAAGCTGCTTAACATAGTCGATCGCAAGGGACTGGAAGCGTTGACGTAATCCTAGATAAAAACACTTGATGGGACATGGAATCGCTCGCAAAGCGCTCTGATTTGCCGAACATTTAGCTCACGTTTGCCGCGCAGAATTTCAGACACAACGCCCTGAGTTCCAATTCCCGGCAAATCCGATTGCGTCAGATCGTGTTGCTCCATCAGAAAGCGAATCATTGCTACGGACGAAACATCCTTTGCCGGATGGTGCTCCTCCTCGTAATCGTCAATTAGCGCTCCAAGGGTGTTGACAAGATCTGCCAATGGGGATTTTTCATCGGCGGCGCCGGCATCGAACAGTTGGTTGAGTGTTGAAACTGCTTTGTCGTAATCCCGTTTAGTACGAATCGCGTGCAGCGGAACAAATGACGTCAACGCCTGAAAGCGAGCTGTAATCTCTGCGACTACAATGCGATCCATTAAGGCTTCCATTTGTCATACTCCTCGTGAGTGAAGACG
>JBIODP010000289.1:0-3468 GCA_044445195.1 Burkholderiales bacterium
ACTTCCCAGTAGGGACGGCCCTCGATGAATTTTTCAAAGCCTCGGAATTCAACGATATGCAGCCGCACCTGCCGCACCTGGTTGTCCCGGTCGAGAAGGATCGTGATTTTTCCGTGGCCTTCCACGCGCGATATCGGATCGATGGCGACCCGGCGCAGCTGCTCGGTTTGTGTTGCCGTTTCAAGGTTGGAAATCATGGCGCGGCTCTCAATCGTAATGAATCATGGCGTAATCGAGAACCGGCTCGCGTCCGGCCAGCAGTTCGGTCAGCACACGCCAGATAGTGTCTGCCGATGGCGGGCAGCCGGGGATGGAGTAGTCGATATGGACCACCTCATGCAGCGGATGCACCTTGCTGAGCAGCAGCGGCAGTTCCGGGTCGTCCGGGATGCGGCTGTTCTTGAGTTCGCGCGGTTGGACATAAACCGCGTTCAACACGTCGTCGAGCGCAAGCGCATTGCGCTGCGCCGGCAGGCCGCCGTTGATGGCGCACGCGCCGATGGCGATCAATATCTTGCAATTGGCGCGAAATTCATGCAGAACATGCACGTTTTCGGCATTGCATACGCCGCCTTCGACGATGCCGATGTCGCATGGACCGCAATGCTTGATATCGGTCAGCGGCGAGCGGTCGAACTCGACCAGATCGAGAAGTTGAAGCAGCCGCTCGTCGATATCGAGAAACGACATGTGGCAGCCGAAACATCCTGCCAGCGACGTCGTCGCCACGCGAACCTTTTTGGCTGCGGGGTTGGTCATGTCATTTCTCCTTTCTTTCCGACGCAGAGTACTGGCTGATCGGCTTCACGTCATAAGTGCGTTTTCCAATCGGCGTTTCGAAACCTTTGCGCTTGGGAAGGATGGCGCCGACCGGGCATATGCCGGCAGCTTTGTCGTTCGCCGAAAAATTGGTGTCGCCGAGTTTCCCCGACGCCGCGTTGACAATCAGGCGCGTATGGATGCCGCGTCCAGACAGGCCGAATACATTCTTGCCGTCGATATCGCGGCTGGCGCGCACGCACAGCGAGCACAGAATGCAGCGGTTGGTATCGAGCAGAAAATCCGGGTGCGATGCATCGACCGGCCGGTTCGGAAAAAACTGCGCGTAGGTCGGCGACATCATTTTCATGTCGTAAGCGGTGGCCTGTAACTGGCAGTTTCCGCTTTTTTCGCAGGATGGACAGAAATGGTTGCCTTCGACAAACAGCATCTGGATCAGAGAGAGCCGTTCTTCCTTCAGCAGCTCGATATCGCTTTCCACCACCATGCCGTCATTCGCAAGGGTGGTGCAGGATGCGGTCACGCGTCCGCCGATTTTCACCGAGCATACTTTGCACGAGCCGTGCGGTTTCAGGTCGGGGTGGTAACACAGGTACGGCAGGTAATGGTTGGCGTCCATCGCTGCCTGCATGATGGTCTGGCCAGGCTTGAACGGGATGGTCTTGCCGTCGAGGATAAAGGTATGTTCACTCATGTTTGTCGTCGAGATGCGCTGCGGCGTCGTCCCGCCTGGTTAGCCTGCGTGCTGTGGCAAGAGAACGGTCAAGGTTGAATGCCGGCACAAAGTTCTTGTGCAGGAGCCGGCGCTCGTACGCCGGACCGAATTTGGCGATGGTCTGCAGCACCGGATTACAGGCGGAATGGCCAAGTCCGCAATGGCTGAGCGTAAGCAGATGCTTATCCAATTGCTTGATTTCCTCGAAATCGTAGGGCGAGCCTTTGCCTTCCGCAAGCTTGTCCATCATCTTGGCCAGCAGCGAAGTGCCGACCCTGCATGGGGTGCAGAAGCCGCAGCTTTCATGCGCAAAAAAATGGGTAAAGTTGCGCGCGACCTCGAACATGTCGCGGCTTTGGTTGAACACCATGAAGGAGCCTGCTGTCGGGATGTCCTCAAATGCAATCCTGCGGTTGAACTCGTCCGGCGCGATGCACACACCGGCTGCGCCGCTGATCTGCACCGCCTGCACTTCGGTTGCGCCGCAATCGGCCAGCACTTCGGATAGGGGAACGCCGAACGGATATTCATAGATTCCCGGCCGGGTGCAGTCGCCGGATATGCTCAGCAGTTTGGTGCCGGCCGATTGCGGCGTGCCGATGGCGGCGTGCCATGCGCCGCCCCGGCGCGCGATCATGCAGGTTTTGACCAGCGTTTCGACATTGTTGACTACGGTCGGCTGGCCGAGATAACCCTGCGTGACAGGAAACGGCGGCCGGTTGCGCGGCGTGCCGCGTTTGCCTTCAAGCGATTCGATGAGCGCCGATTCCTCGCCGCAGATATAAGCGCCGGCTCCGAGATGGATCTCAATGTCGAAATCGAATCCCGGCGCGCCAAGCACTGCATTGCCGAGCAGCCCCTGCGCGCGTCGGCGCTCGAGCACCGCATTCAACGGCTCAAGCAGATAACGGTATTCGCCGCGCAAGTACAGGAAACCGCGTTTGGCGCCAATTACATAGGCGCACAAGGTCATGCCTTCGAACACATGGTCTGCATGAGAGGTAAGCAGCACGCGATCCTTGAACGTGCCGGGTTCCCCTTCGTCGGCGTTGCAGACGACATAGCGCGCGTTGCCGGGCGCGTTGCGGCAAAGCTCCCATTTCAGCCCGGTTTGAAAGCCGGCGCCGCCGCAGCCGCGCAGATTCGATTGCTTTATTTGCGCCAGCAACCCGTCGCCGCCAAGCGACAGTGCCGCAGCAATTGCTTCACCCGGCTTCATTTGGTCGTTCAGCAGGATATCGGCGCGACGGATATTATTTTCAACATGGAAAAATTCCGCAGGCCAGGCGCTGATCGGAACCTGCGCGCGGATCAGGTCGCATAGTGCGTCGATGCGTGATTCGGTCAGCCGCGTAATCGCGCGATTGTTGACCAGCATTGCCGGGCCTTGATCGCCCATGCCGGTGCACGATGTGGTGTCTATACTGACTAAGCCATCGGCCGACGGCTTGCCGCGCCCGACACCAAGGTCGGCCGTCATGCGCGCAAACAGAGACATGTTGCCGAGCATGCGATCGGTAATGTTGTCACTGAACAGCACGCGGTATGTCCCGCATGGTTCGGTATACAGAAATGAATAAAAGCCGGCGACAGCCTCGATCTTGGTCCGCGGCGTTTTCAGCATCGCTTCAAGAAGATCGATAATGTCAGGCGAAATCCATCCGAACTTTTCTTGTGTCTCGCACAGGATCTGCAGCATGTAGGCGGGGTCGGCGCTATAACGATTGACGATAGAGCCGATGTGCAGATCAATTTCCATGTGCTGATGCGTCACCACAATTCTGTTCCCCGGAGAAACGACAGGCGGAAAGGTCATTCTTTAAAAAGAATATTCTGCATTGTACTGTAGCGCATCATGCCCGCCACGGACTGGCAACTATTTATTTTTGCTTTGCGTGGCTTTCCGGCGCCGCTTTCATACCGAAAAACAGGTAGAGGAAATATTCATATTTCAGTATTTCTCCGTGTGATAT
>JBIODP010000290.1:0-3458 GCA_044445195.1 Burkholderiales bacterium
CAAGGTAACATGCTTAAAGGTAAGACCGCACTCGTCACCGGTTCCACTTCCGGAATCGGCCTGGGAATTGCAAGAACCCTGGCAGCCCAAGGCTCAAATATTCTGTTCAACGGATTCGGCGATGCCAAGGAAATCGACGCGCTGCAAGCAGGCGTCGCCAAGGAATTCGACGTGCGCACCGCCTATCACAATGCCGACATGTCGAAGCCTTCGGAGATCGAGGCGATGATGAAATTCGCAAGCGAAAAATTCGGCTGTGTCGATATCCTGGTCAACAATGCCGGCATCCAGCACGTCGCAAACGTCGAGGATTTTCCGGTGGAGAAATGGGACGCGATCATCGCAATCAACCTGAGTTCCGCCTTTCACACCACGCGCCTGGCGCTGCCACCGATGAAAGCCAAGAACTGGGGCCGCATCATCAACATCGCGTCGGTGCATGGCCTGGTCGGCTCGGCGCAAAAATCGGCTTACGTCGCCGCCAAGCATGGCATCGTAGGCTTCACCAAGGTCACGGCACTCGAAACCGCGCACACCGGCATTACGTGCAATGCGATTTGTCCGGGCTGGGTATTGACGCCGCTGGTTCAAAAGCAGGTCGACGCCCGTGCGCAGCAAGACGGAATTTCGAACGATGCCGCCAAAAAGGCGTTGCTGGTGGAAAAGCAGCCTTCATGCGAATTCGTCACGGCAGAGCAGCTCGGGGAACTGGCTGTATTTTTCTGCAGCGATGCGGGTAGCCAGGTTCGCGGTGTCGCGTGGAATGTCGACGGCGGCTGGGTCGCCCAGTAGGAAACCCTTGGTGGCAATAAAAAACGGCGCTTGAAGCGCCGTTTTTTTATGCAGATATCAACGATCAATGAATCGCGCTGACGTCAAGCTCCGCTCCGGTCTTCTCGATGATTTCCTGTTTCGTCACGCCCGGCGCCAATTCGATCAGTTTCAATCCTTTCGGCGTCACGTCGATAACACCCAGGTCGCTGATGATGCGGTTGACTACGCCAACACCGGTCAGCGGCAAATCGCATTTCTTCAGGATCTTGTGCGATATGCTGCCATCCTTGGCCTTGGCGACATGTTCCATCAGCAGCACGACGCGGCCGACGCCGGCAACCAGATCCATTGCGCCGCCCATGCCCTTGACCATTTTTCCGGGGATCATCCAGTTGGCGAGATCGCCATTCTCCGCTACCTGCATCGCGCCCAATATGGCGAGATTGATTTTGCCGCCGCGAATCATCCCGAACGAATCGGCCGAACTGAAGAACGACGATCCAGGCAGCGATGTTACCGTCTGCTTGCCGGCATTGATCAGATCGGCGTCGACTTCAGCCTCGGTCGGAAACGGTCCAATGCCGAGCAAACCATTTTCCGATTGCAGCCAGACTTCCATATCGGCAGGAACATAGTTGGCGACCAGCGTCGGCAAGCCTATGCCCAGATTGACGTAAAAACCGTCTTGCAATTCCTTCGCCGCACGTGCGGCCATTTCATCACGAGTCCATGCCATGTTTTTCTCCGCTATCTTTAATTTGCACGAACGGTACGCTGTTCGATCCGCTTTTCCGGGTTCGCATTGACCACAATGCGATGCACGAAAATACTCGGGGTATGAACATTGTCCGGATCGATTTCGCCGATCTCGACCAGTTTTTCAACTTCGACGATCGTAATCTTGCCGGCGGTCGCGACATTCGGGTTGAAGTTGCGGGAAGTCTTGCGATACACCAGGTTGCCTGCCTTGTCGGCCATATAAGCCTTGACCAGCGACACGTCGGCGACCAGCGAGCGTTCCATCACATACTTATGACCGTCGAACTCGCGTGTTTCCTTGCCGTCCGCGACGATCGTGCCGACGCCGGTCTTGGTAAAGAACGCCGGAATGCCGGCGCCGCCAGCCCGCAGCCTTTCAGCCAGTGTCCCTTGCGGCGCAAACTCAAGTTCCAGTTCGCCCGCCAGGTATTGGCGCTCAAACTCCTTGTTTTCGCCGACATAGGATGAGATCATTTTCTTGATCTGTCGCGTTGTTAATAACTGTCCGAGTCCGAAACCGTCAACCCCGGCATTGTTGGAGATTGCGGTCAGGTTTTTGACGCCAGAGTCGCGCAATGCGGCAATCAGCGCCTCAGGAATTCCGCACAGACCAAAACCGCCTACGGCTATCGTTTGGCCGTCCTTGACGATTCCGGCCAAGGCTGTGACGGCATCAGGATAAACTTTCTTCATACCCACCCTCTTCTTTGTGTAAAGTAAACCTATTTGAGCGTTCCGCGATTTTACCGTGTTTCTCGGCATATGATCTAGCTTAAACCATCAAAATATCGCAAAAAGAAAGAATTTTTGTCAATAAAAAACGGGGCTCTTCTCCAATGAGCGAAGCACAAGAAACAGATTATGAGGCGATATTCCTGAATGCACCGGTCGGCATGTGCGTGTCCCGCAGCCGCGTTATCCGCGCCTGCAACAAAGCGCTGGCGCGAATGTTCGGATATGAACGCGAGGCTTTGCTGGGGCAATCCTTGCTGGTGCTGTATCCGACGCAGGCTGAATTCGAGCGCATCGGCGCGCGCATCGTGCCTATCATGAATGAGAAGGCAACCTACTCCGACAAGCGCATCATGAAACGGGCTGACCAGGAATTGTTCTGGTGCCATGTGACCGGCTGCACGCTGACGCCTGCCGATCCGCACTCGGAAGGCATTTGGACTTTTGAAGATTTAAGCGAAAATCATCCGGTCACCGCCGAACTGACGCCGCGCGAAAGGGAAATATCGGCCTTGCTGGTCGAAGGAAAAACCAGCAAACTGATCGCTCGCCAAATCGGACTGAGTCCGCGCACAGTGGAAATGCACCGCGCCAAGTTGATGCGGAAATTCGCGGCCGCGACTTCCAGCGAATTGGTGCACAGGTTGATGGGCGCGACGTACTGACGCAGACGATCGGGATCGTGCCTGAATTGAATCGATAGTTTATTCGGCCTGTTGCAACATGCTGCGAATATTGTCAGGCAAGGGCATGGATTTCTCCGACGGAAAATTCACCCAGACGATTTTCGCACCGCCTGTGGCGCACAATATTTCCGGCGCATCGATGCGTCGAATTTCCTGAGTCGTCTCGAAGCTGGAACGCCCGGGCGCACCGACATAGGTCAGTACTTCGATATCTCCGGGATATCTCAATTGCCGGATGAAGGTGCAATGCGCATTGATGATGACCGGCCCTTCCCCGAGCGGATCGGGTTCGCAGCCGATCTTGGCAAACCATTCGATGCGCGCCTGCTCCAGATAGCGGAAATATACGGTGTTGTTGACGTGTCCCATCGCATCCATGTCGCCCCAGCGAATCGGCATGCGAAAAGAATGAACCAGTTTCTTGCCACTCACGACACGCTCATCCCATCGTCTGCGGTGACGATCGCGCCATTGATGAAGCGCGACTCCTCCGCTGCCAGCAGCAAC
>JBIODP010000291.1:0-3457 GCA_044445195.1 Burkholderiales bacterium
CGATAAAACCGCTCAAAAACATGGGTGCGTTCCGCCGCCGGTATGCCAGGCCCGGTATCTTCCACTTCAAGAATAGCATAACGCTCCTCATCGTCCGCATGCACCCGCACGGTAACCCTGCCGGACGGTGGGGTATAACGCAATGCATTGTCGATCAGGTTGTTCAACATTTCCCGCAGCATGGTCGGGTTGCCCTGCACCATGAGCGGATGCCCGGATTGCTCGAAACCGAAATCGATCCGATGCGTAAAAGAGGCTTGCACCCAACCCTGAACCACGTCGCGGGCAAGCTCAGCCAGGTCCAGGGGGACGAAGCGATTGGCTTCCGGCGTCTGGTTTTCGGCACGCGCCAGAGCCAGTAACTGGTTGACCAGACGGGTCGCCGCCTCCGAGCTCTTGGCGAGTTGCAGCAGTGAGCGATGAATTTCTTGCTGGCTGGTTTGCCGCAGCGCCAGCTCGGACTGCATGCGCATGCCGGCCAACGGCGTTTTCATCTGGTGCGCGGCATCGGCAATGAAGCGTTTTTGCATTTCAATACTGAGCGACAGCCGCTCCAGCATTTCATTGAGGGATAGCACCAAAGGCGCAATTTCTTCCGGCACCTGGCCGGAGTCGATCGAGCTCAAATCGCCCGGATGCCTGCTGCGGATGCGTTGCTGTAATTTAACCAGCGGCGACAATCCGCGCGACAGCGCAAACCATACCAACGCCAGCGCGATCGGCAGAATGATAAATTCCGGCAGAATGACGCCTTTGACAATCTGGTTTGCCAGTTGCACGCGCTTATCCAGGGTTTCCGCCACCTGTACCAGCGCCACCTCCGCTCCTGGCGCGGCAAGCGATTCATGCGATTCACGCGCGGGTTTTTCCTTATGCAGATTGATATACATATAGGCAACCCGTACTTCGGCGTTATGGATCGTATCGTCGCGGAACTGCACCGTCCAGAATGGCGCCTTGCCGTTGTCGCCCGGCGGGGGAATCTCACGGTCGCCCTCGATGCGCTCACCCAGCGGGCCGAGCACCTGAAAATAAACGTTGTCAACGTCATCGGCCCGCAAGATGTCGCGCGCGGAATTGGACAACTGCAGCACCAATTTGCCATTTTGCGCTTTGACCTGTTGCGCCAGCACCGTTACGCGATTATCGAGCGTGCGGTCAAAGGGCTGATTGGCGATCGATTTGGCAATCAGGTACGTAATGGCGATGCTCAGCGGCCACAACAGCAATAGCGGCACCAGCAGCCAATCGAGAATTTCGCCGAACAGCGAACGTTGAATACGCTCTTCCGGCTGCGTGGCAAAGAGGGGAACGGCCGCCGGCGGCTCGGTCGATGCTGGCGGCTCCTCAAGGCCTGGAGGCGCAGTGGAAATTTTCATTGAGCCTGTCAGTCGGTTGGCGCAGACGTTTCGGGAAACTTCTCCAGACAATAACCGAGGCCGCGCACGGTCGCGATGCGTATCCCGCCGATCTCAATTTTCTTGCGCAGCCGGTGAACATATACTTCAATGGCATTATTGCTGACTTCATCGCCCCATTCGCACAAATGGTCTACCAACTGCTCTTTCGAGACCAGGCGGCCGGACCGTTGCAGCAGGATTTCCAGCAAGCCAAGTTCGCGTGCCGACAAATCCAGCATCTGATCGTCGATGCAGGCGACATGTCCTGTCTGATCGTAGGTCAGCGGGCCATGCCTGATGATGGCGGCCCCTCCTCCGGCGCCGCGCCGGGTCAAGGCCCGCACCCGCGCTTCCAGTTCAGACAGCGCAAACGGCTTAGCCATGTAATCGTCAGCGCCCAGATCGAGGCCCTTGACACGTTGCTCGACCGAGTCGACAGCAGTCAAAATCAGTACCGGCAGACGCGAGTTGCGGGCGCGCAAGCGGCGCAGCACTTCCAATCCCGACATCTTCGGCAGACCCAAGTCCAGGATCAATAAATCGAAATCCTGAGTTGTCAGGGCGGTATCCGCTTCCGAACCGGTCTTTACGCAATCGGTAGCGTAACCCGATTGACGCAACGAACGCGTCAATCCATCGGCTAATACACTATCGTCTTCGGCGAGCAGGATGCGCATGGTCGGCCTTAAAATGGATTCGTAACGAAAGTCGCTCTCGGTTTGCCAAGCTATTGGCACCCATTTTAGCCAGTAAGTAGCCGGTAAGTAACCACTAAGGTACGCTTGATGCCTGTCGCCATGCAAAATAGGGGACAAATTTCAAAAATATGCCGAAACTGAAAATCATTGCTTGCATAAAGTACTGTTCTTTTATACAGTATGGTCTGCGGCGTCAATTACTATGCTGTATGCGTATTATTTAATATCAATTGCTTAATATACAACTGTTGAAAGAAACCTTATGGACGACAAAAAAACCGCACCAATTTCGGATAAGAGCAAGGCGCTGGCTGCCGCTCTGGCGCAAATCGAAAAGCAATTCGGCAAGGGTTCTGTCATGCGCATGGAGGACGGCGCCGTAGTGGAGGAAGTGCAAGTGGTTTCCACCGGATCGCTGGGTCTCGATATTGCGTTGGGCGTAGGCGGTTTGCCGCGCGGACGCGTCGTGGAAATCTACGGCCCGGAATCATCCGGCAAAACGACATTGACCTTGCAAACTATTGCTGAAATGCAAAAATTGGGCGGCACCTGCGCATTCATCGATGCGGAACATGCGTTGGATGTCGGCTACGCGCAAAAATTGGGCATTAATTTATCCGAATTATTAATTTCGCAACCGGATACGGGCGAACAGGCTCTGGAAATTACCGATGCGCTGGTGCGTTCCGGTGCGGTTGACCTGATTGTGATCGACTCGGTCGCCGCATTGACTCCGCGTGCCGAAATTGAAGGCGACATGGGCGATTCGTTGCCGGGGCTGCAAGCGCGCTTGATGTCGCAGGCTTTGCGCAAATTGACGGGATCGATCAATCGCACCAACACGCTGGTGATTTTCATCAATCAGATCCGCATGAAAATCGGCGTCATGTTCGGCAACCCCGAGACCACCACCGGCGGCAATGCGCTGAAGTTCTACGCGTCCGTTCGTCTGGATATACGGCGCACCGGCTCCATCAAATCGGGCGATGAAGTAATTGGCAACGAGACTAAAGTCAAGGTAGTCAAGAACAAGATCGCACCGCCGTTCAAGGAAGCCCATTTCGATATTCTGTATGGCGAAGGCACATCGCGCGAAGGTGAAATTCTGGACCTGGGGTCGGAAGCAAAAATTGTTGAGAAATCCGGCGCCTGGTATAGCTATAACGGCGAACGCATCGGCCAAGGCAAAGATAATGCGCGCAATTATCTGAAGGAACACCGTGAATTGGCGCGCGAAATCGAAAATAAAGTACGCGTTTCGCTGGGCGTACCCGAATTGGCGCCTCTGCAAGTGCCGGAACCGGTAGTCGTCAAGAAATCGAGCGGCAAGGAAAAGGAACCGAAGGAAAGCAAGGAAGC
>JBIODP010000292.1:0-3456 GCA_044445195.1 Burkholderiales bacterium
TACTTCATCGGCCGGACGCCGCCAGTTTTCCGAGCTGAACGCAAACAGCGTCAAATATTCAATGCCCCGCTCGACGCATGCCTCGACCATGCCGCGAACCGCCTCGACGCCTTTCACATGCCCCGCCACGCGCGGCAAAAAACGCTTGGTCGCCCAGCGGCCGTTGCCATCCATGATGATGGCGATGTGGCGCGGCACCGCAGATATTTCCGGTATCACCTGAGTGGAGCTGGTCGACGTCATGAATGGGTGTGCACCAAGAGTAAATTGCGGGAACGAGAACGGATTGGCAAAGCGATCAAACCGTCAGAATTTCCTTTTCCTTTTCAGCGACCAGCTTGTCGACATCCAGCACAAACTTGTCCGTGAGCTTTTGCACATCTTCCTGGGCGCGGCGCTCATCGTCTTCCGAACAGGCTTTATCCTTCAGTAATTTCTTCAGCGCTTCATTGGCGTCGCGACGGATGTTGCGGATCGCAATTTTCGCATCCTCGGACTCACCCTTGACCAGCTTCGCCATTTCCTTGCGACGCTCTTCGGTCAACGGCGGCGTAGGTATCCGGATCATGTCGCCCTGGGTCGACGGATTCAAACCGAGGTCCGATTCGCGGATTGCCTTTTCAATCACCGCAATCATCTTCTTTTCCCATGGCTGCACGCCGATAGTGCGCGCATCGATCAAGGTGACGTTGGCAACCTGTCCGATGTGGGTTGGGTTGCCGTAATAATCAACCGTGATGTGATCGAGAATCCCGGTATGCGCGCGACCGGTACGGACTTTCGCCAGATCCAGCTTCAAGGTGTCGATCGACTTGTGCATCCTTTGTTCGGCATTTTTCTTGATTTCAACAACCGTCATGCTGCTCTCCTTTTGCGTCTTTACACATGCACCAGTGTACCTTCGTCTTCGCCTAAAATCACGCGTTTCAGCGCGCCAGGCTTGATGATCGAAAATACCTTGATCGGCAGCTTTTGATCGCGGCACAGCGCAAAGGCGGTTGCATCCATCACCTGCAGATGCCTGGAAATCACTTCGTCGAAGGTAATCGATGAATAGCGCGTCGAATTCGCATCCTTTTTCGGATCGGCGCTATATACGCCATCGACTTTGGTCGCTTTCAAGACAATTTCGGCGCCGATTTCGGAGCCGCGCAATGCGGCCGCAGTGTCGGTGGTAAAAAACGGATTTCCGGTACCCGCGGCGAATACCACGATCTTGCCCTCTTCCAGGTATTGCAGCGCCTTCGGCCGGACATACGGCTCCACCACCTGTTCGATGCTGATCGCCGACATGACCCGGGCGGTAATGCCGACCTGGCGCATCGCGTCCGCCAGCGCCAGCGAATTCATCACCGTCGCCAGCATCCCCATGTAATCGGCGGTCGCGCGATCCATTCCCTGCGCGCCGGGCGCCACGCCGCGGAAGATGTTGCCGCCGCCGATGACGATCGCCAGCTCGACGCCCATCGCCGCCACCTCCGACACATCGGCGACCATGCGCTCGATGGTCGCGCGATTGATCCCGTACGCGTCATCCCCCATCAGGGCTTCGCCGGAAAGTTTGAGAAGGACGCGCTTGTAGGCTGGCTTGGTCATGAAAGGGCTCCTGTTTTACCTGAATTCTTCGGGTCGTTGCAAGCTGGGTCAAACTGTTCCGCGATCGGAAATCACTCTTGTCTGATAGTGTTTGGGTACGGAGTATCGGCACACGGCGGCGCCACACAAACTCTGTCCCGCAATACAAGACTTGGCCAAAAAAACGGGCCTTTCGGCCCGCTGTGTGACTTACGCCTGCTGCGCCGCTGCGACTTGGGCAGCGACTTCTGCAGCGAAGTCGTCTTGCTTTTTTTCGATCCCTTCACCGACGACATACATCGTGAAAGATTTCACAACGGTGTTCGCGGCTTTCAGCATTTGCTCGACGGTCTGCTTGTCATTCTTGACGAAGGCCTGATTCAGCAGAGACACTTCCTTCAGAAATTTTTGCACCGAACCTTCGACCATCTTGGTGACGATCTCGGCCGGCTTGCCTGACTCGGCAGCCTTCAGCGAAGCGACCGAACGTTCCCGCGCAATCAGATCTGCCGGCACTTGATCGGCCGACAGCGAAACCGGCTTCATGGCCGCCACATGCATTGCGACATCCTTGCCAACTTGCTCGTCCTTGCCGTCGAAATCGACCATCACGCCGATCCGCGTGCCATGCAGGTACGAAGTCAGCTTGCCGGCCGTCTCAAAACGCTTGAAACGGCGAATCGACATGTTTTCACCGATCCGGCCAATCAGCGCGGTGCGCTGTTCCTCGACGGTCTTGCCATCCAGCGGCAATGCCGACAATGCTGCCAAGTCAGCCGGATTCTTTTCGACCACCAGTTTGGCGCAGGCGTTCGCCAACGCGAGAAATTCATCGTTCTTGGTGACGAAGTCGGTTTCGCAATTGACTTCAACCAGGGCGCCGACACCGCCGGAAATATAGGAAGCGACGACGCCTTCCGCGGTAATGCGGGATGCCGCCTTGGATGCCTTGCTCCCAAGCTTGACGCGCAATATTTCTTCCGCCTTGGCCGAATCGCCCGCGGCTTCGGTCAATGCCTTCTTGCATTCCATCATCGGCGCGTCCGTCTTGGCGCGCAGTTCACCCACCATTGCAGCGGTAATTACAGCCATATTCTTCCCCTAAACAAAGAACGTCATATCGGACGTCCGCTTTCAAAATTGGTTCAAAAAAATCATTCAACTATGCTCGAAAAAAAGGGGCGAACTGCTGTTGCCCCATTTTTCTCAGTTCTGCATCACGTGGCATCAGTGGCAGAACTCAAGCCTGCTCGCTGACCTCGACAAATTCATCGCCGGTTGCGCCGCCCTTGACCGCCTCAACCACATCGTTCATCGCATTCGCACGGCCTTCGAGGATCGCGTCGGCGACGCCGCGCGCATACAGCGTGATGGCCTTGGACGAGTCGTCGTTGCCCGGGATGACATAGGTCACGCCTTCCGGCGAATGGTTGGTATCAACCACGCCGATCACCGGTATGCCCAGCTTGTTGGCTTCGGTAATCGTGCCTTTGTGATAGCCGACATCGACCACGAAAATCGCATCCGGAACGCCGCCCAGATCCTTGATGCCGCCGATCGCCTTTTGCAGCTTGACCATTTCACGCTGGAACATCAGCGCTTCCTTCTTGCTCAATTTCTCAACCGAACCGTCGGCCACCGACGCTTCCATGTCTTTCAGACGCTTGATCGAAGTCTTGATGGTCTTGAAATTGGTCAGCATGCCGCCCAGCCAGCGTTGATCGACATACGGCATGCCGGCGCGCTGCGCTTCAGCCGCGATGATTTCGCGTGCCTGACGCTTGGTGCCGACCATCAGGATGGTGCCGCGATTGGATGCCAACTGGCGAATGTACTTCATCGCATCCTGGTACATGCCCAGGGTCTTTTCCAGGTTGACGA
>JBIODP010000293.1:0-3443 GCA_044445195.1 Burkholderiales bacterium
CACGGTGCCGATATGCCAAATCTGCGGCATTATCTTGCCGCCCGCCGCATGCACTGCAGCCACCACATTGGCCCAGCCGGCCAGCGCGTCGGCGCCATGAAAACGCGGCACTCTGGGGTCGTTGGTTGCGGCAGGATGATTGATCAAGGTTCCTTCGGTAATGATCAAACCGACCCCGTTTTCGGCGCGGCGCCTATAGTAAGCGGCGACGTCGGCTCCGGGCACGCCTCCGGGAGAAAAGCTGCGGGTCATCGGCGCCATGACGACGCGATTCGGCAGAATCAGATTATTGGACAAGAATGGCTTGAAAAGCGGAGCATTGGGAGAGAGCATGGCGTATTTAGGCGAATGATGAGGTGAATGATGAATGACCACTAACTAATGTTCTACTTTACAGGAATTTTCAGCATATCACAGGAAACCAAACCGCTATAATAGACCGGCCTCATAATCGGAAAACATAATGCCACAGTATCCACAAAGCCCCTTGATGGGACAAATGATGAGTCAGCCTTTGCTTATCTCCAGCATCATTCAGCATGCGGACCGGCAATTCGGCGACAATGAAATCGTTTCGCGAAGGGTGGAAGGCGACATCCATCGCTATACCTATCGCGACTGTCACAAACGCGCGCGCCGGTTGGCAAACGCCTTGCGCTCGCTCGGGGTAAAAATGGGTGAGCGCATTGCAACGGTAGCGTGGAACGGCTACCGCCATCTGGAAGCGTATTATGCGTTTTCGGGCTCGGGCGCCGTGCTGCATACGATCAATCCTCGCCTGTTTCCAGAGCAAATTGCTTACATAGCCAACCATGCGGAAGATCAATATTTGTTTTTCGACATGAATTTCTTGCCGCTGGTAGAGGCATTCGCTCCGCACTGCACCACCATCAAGGCCTACGTGATGATGTGCGCTCGCGAGCAGATGCCGAAAGACAGCAAAATCGCCCATCTGTTGTGCTATGAAGAATTGATCGACAATAGCTCGGACGACTATGAATGGCCGGTTTTCGACGAGAATTCGGCCTCGAGCCTGTGCTATACCTCCGGCACGACAGGCCATCCGAAAGGGGCATTGTATTCGCATCGTTCAACTCTTTTGCATACGCTTGCCTCTGCCATGCCGGATGCCCTGGGCCTGTCGTCCCGCGATGTCGCCGTGCCGGTCGTGCCGATGTTTCACGCCAATGCCTGGGGCCTGCCGTACTCGGTGCCGATGATCGGCGCGAAACTGGTCTTTCCCGGTGCCGCACTGGATGGAAAATCGATTTATGAATTATTCGAACAGGAAAAGGTCACGTTCTCGGCCGGTGTGCCGACCGTATGGCTGAATTTGCTGACATACACCGGGCAACATAATCTCCAATTCTCTACCTTCAAGCGCACCGTAATCGGCGGTTCCGCCTGCCCGCCGTCGATGATGAAAACTTTCCGCCACCAATATGGCATCGAAGTGGTTCATGCGTGGGGCATGACCGAAACCTCGCCGCTAGGTACCGCCTGCACGCTGCATACCCGGCATTTATCGTTGCCGGAAGACCAGCAACAAGCGATTATGGAGAAGCAGGGACATGCCATTTATGGCGTAGCGTTAAAAATTGTCGACGATGACGGCAAGGAATTACCGTGGGACGGCAAGACTTATGGCAACCTGCTGGTCAAGGGACCATGGGTAATCGACAGCTATTTTAAAGGCGAAGGTGGAAATGTGCTGAAAGACGGCTGGTTTCCGACTGGCGACGTGGCGACCATCGACCCGGAAGGCTACATGCAGATCACCGACCGCAGCAAGGATGTGATCAAGTCCGGCGGCGAATGGATCAGCACCATCGATCTGGAAAACATTGCGATGTCCCATCCTTCGGTTATGCAGGCGGCATGTATCGGCATCGGCCATCCCAAGTGGGACGAGCGGCCATTGCTGGTGGTGGTCAAAAAACCGGGTGTCGAGATCGGCAAGGAAGAATTGCTTGCCTTCTTCGAAGGCAAGATTGCCAAATGGTGGATGCCTGACGACGTGACCTTTGTCGATGCCTTGCCGATCGGCGCAACCGGGAAAGTACTGAAAAACAGAATCCGGGATCAATTTAAAGAATATAAATTGCCCACGGCCTGAGTCGCGCATCATGCTTATTCTCGGCATCGAGTCCTCCTGCGACGAAACCGGCCTGGCGTTGTACGACACGCAGCGCGGCTTGCTGGCGCATGCCTTATTTTCACAGGTCGCCATGCATGAAGAATACGGCGGCGTGGTGCCGGAACTGGCTTCACGCGACCATATCAGGCGGGTAATACCGTTGCTGGAACAAGTATTGAGTGAGAGCGGCACTTCGCTGCCGGCCGTCGATGCCATCGCCTATACGCAGGGACCGGGGCTGGCGGGGGCGTTGCTGGTAGGCGCATCGGTCGCCTGCGGGCTGGGTCTGGCACTCGATAAGCCGGTGCTCGGCGTGCATCATCTGGAAGGGCATCTGCTTTCGCCGTTGCTTGCCGACGACCCGCCGTCCTTCCCGTTCATCGCCCTGCTGGTTTCCGGCGGACACACGCAATTGATGCGCGTCGACGGCGTCGGCCAATACGCGCTTTTAGGCGAAACCATGGACGATGCTGCCGGCGAAGCATTCGACAAGTCTGCCAAACTATTGGGATTGGGCTACCCGGGCGGACCGGAAATTTCGCGGCTGGCCGAATTCGGCGACCCGGGCGCTTACCAATTGCCGCGCCCGATGCTGCATTCAAAAGACTTGAATTTCAGTTTTTCCGGATTGAAGACAGCCGTATTGACCGTGGTAAAAAATCAATCGACCAACATCTGCGAGCAGGACAAAGCCAATATAGCGCGCGCCTTTGTCGATGCGATCGTTGACGTTCTGAGCGCCAAATGCATGACGGCATTAAAACAAACCGGCTTGAAGCGTCTGGTGATCGCCGGCGGCGTAGGCGCCAACCGGCAATTGCGCGCAGCGCTCAATGCAGCGGCCGAAGGGGACTTTGAGAGAGCGCTGGCACGTAATATCTTCCAGGTCGTGGGAATCGACGACGGAGCGGCCCGCCTGGAGCGCCATCGGCGTGCAGGTGAGCGAAAACTCGATTGTCCAAGAGGCGGGCGCCCTCATCCGCGGCGAAGTCGTCTTTCCTAGCCCCGAGGCCTTTGCACATGCGTGAGCACAGATCAGACAAATCCGCGCAGGCGCCGTGGCGCGTTCCGGTTGCGGTGGAGGATATCGCCGAAACCGGCCAGCACTTCGCTCTGGCGGCCGATGCGGAAGTGCGCGCCGGCATTGCGGGAATGGCCGGACTGCGCGATTTACCGCGTCTCGAAGCGAATTTTGAGGTGACGCGGCAAGGCGCGGGCGGTCTTCACGTCATCGGCCGGGTTTCCGCAACGGTCGGTCAGAATTGCGTGGTCACCCTCGAACCCCTCGCCAATGAGGTCGAAGAGG
>JBIODP010000294.1:0-3429 GCA_044445195.1 Burkholderiales bacterium
ACGTAGAGCAGATCTTCGTGCGGCAGGGCGCTGCGCACGTGCCGCAGCACGGAAAGGCCACCTATGCCGGAGTCGAAGACGCCGATAGGGGCATGCGCTGGCAGGGGGGAGGACACTTTTGCGGGGGCAATTAAACGTTAAATTGCGGGTTAAATTGCGCGCTAAATTGCGGTAACCGGAATTTTCCCCAGGTTGCTGGTGCTGGCCGCAATTTTCTCCTGCCACTCTTTCGGCCCGGTATTGTGCACCGAGACGCCGTTGGCATCCACCGCGACCGTGACCGGCATGTCTTTGACGTCGAATTCGTAAATGGCTTCCATGCCCAGGTCGGCAAAGCCGACCACCTTCGCGTTCTTGATCGCCTTGGAAACCAGGTAGGCGGCGCCGCCCACCGCCATCAGGTAAGCCGACTTGTGTTGCCTGATCGATTCGATGGCGACGGGGCCGCGTTCGGCTTTGCCTATCATCGCAATCAAGCCGGTTTTTTCGAGCATCATGTCGGTAAACTTGTCCATGCGCGTGGCTGTCGTGGGGCCGGCTGGGCCGACCGCTTCGTCGCGTACCGGGTCGACCGGGCCGACATAGTAAATGACCCGATCGGTGAAATCGACCGGCAGTTTTTCGCCTTTGGCCAGCATGTCTTGAATGCGCTTGTGCGCGGCGTCGCGCCCGGTCAGCATTTTGCCGTTCAGCAGCAGCGTTTGGCCGGGAGCCCAGGAGGCGACTTCTTCCCTGGTCAGGGTATCGAGATTGACGCTCTTCGACTTTTCGCTGTCCGGCATCCAGTGCACGCTCGGCCAGGTGGACAGCGATGGCGGTTCCATATAGGCAGGGCCGGAGCCATCCAGCACGAAGTGGCCGTGGCGGGTTGCCGCGCAGTTCGGAATCATCGCGACCGGCTTGGATGCGGCATGGGTCGGGTACATCATGATCTTCACATCAAGCACGGTGGTCAGGCCGCCCAGGCCTTGCGCGCCGATGCCTAACGCGTTGATTTTTTGGCATAGCTCGATCCGCAACTCTTCCGTCTTGTTTTTCGGGCCTCGCTTCAGCAGGTCGGCCATGTCTATGCTTTCCATCAGCACTTCCTTGGCCATCAACATCGCTTTTTCGGCCGTGCCGCCAATGCCGATGCCCAGCATGCCCGGCGGACACCAGCCTGCGCCCATGGTCGGCACGGTCTTCATGACCCAGTCGACCAGCGAGTCGGACGGGTTCAGCATCACGAATTTGGTTTTGTTTTCCGAGCCGCCGCCTTTGGCTGCAACCTGCACGTCAAGCGTATTGCCCGGCACCAATTCCATGTGGATGACCGCAGGCGTATTGTCTTTAGTGTTCTTGCGTTCGAATTGCGGATCGGCCACGATGGAGGCCCGCAATTTATTGTCGACGTTGTTATACCCTTGCCGCACGCCTTCATTGATGGCATCGGCGATGGAGCCCTTGAAGCCTTCAAAACGCACGTCCATGCCTATTTTCAGGAAGACGTTGACGATGCCGGTATCCTGGCAGATAGGCCGCTTGCCTTCCGCGCACATGCGCGAATTGGTCAGGATTTGCGCAATCGCGTCTTTGGCTGCGGGGCTTTGCTCGATCTCATAGGCGCGCGCCAGATGTTGAATGTAATCTGCAGGATGGTAATAGCTGATGTATTGTAGAGCAGCGGCGACGGATTCGATCAAATCGTCTTGTTTGATAATGGTCATGGTGGCTTGGGCTATCATTGGTGCATAGTGGTCTGTATTGAGGTATTTTACACTTGCTTGCGCATTTTCCGGGCAAAGTTGCCCTGTAAGATTTTAGTAAGCGTAAAAATGTAATCTGGCGAAATAAATATTACATTACCTAAGCAGGAGACAAGCATGTCCGCAATCGAAACCATGAAGCAAGAGCTTCGCATTTTTGACCCATCGCCGGAATTTGTAAAAAACGCAACTATTTCGGGAATGGATGCCTATCATGCGCTTTGCGCCGAAGCGGAGCGCGACTACGAAGGGTTCTGGGCCAGGCTGGCGCGCGAACACATCAGTTGGCACAAACCGTTTACCAAGGTGCTGGATGAATCCGACGCGCCTTTTTACAAATGGTTTGAAGACGGGCTATTGAATGTTTCCTACCATTGCCTGGACCGCAACCTGCAAAACGGCAATGCTGCAAAAACCGCCATTATTTTTGAGGCGGACGGCGGGCAAGCGACCAGGTTTACCTATCGGGAACTCTATGAGCGCGTTTGCCAATTCGCCAACGGCCTGAAATCGCTGGGCATCGAAAAAGGCGACCGCGTAGTGATCTACATGCCGATGTCGGTGGAAGGCGTGGTTGCCATGCAAGCCTGCGCCCGCATCGGCGCCACGCATTCGGTCGTGTTCGGCGGCTTCTCCGCCAAATCCTTGCAAGAGCGCATTATCGATGCCGGCGCGGTGGCCGTCGTTACCGCCGATCAGCAGGTGCGGGGAGGCAAGCACCTGCCCCTGAAAGCGATTGTGGATGAAGCATTGGCGCTGGGCGGCTGTGAAGCTGTTAAGAACGTGATCGTGTATCGCCGCACCGGCACGGCAATCGATTTCGTCGCCGGCCGCGACGTATGGCTGCATGACCTGGTTGCCAGCCAGGCGGCGGAATGCGAGCCGGAATGGGTGAGTGCAGAGCACCCGCTTTTCATTCTGTATACCTCGGGTTCCACCGGCACGCCGAAGGGCGTCCAGCATTCCTCCGGCGGCTACCTGCTGTGGGCTGCGCTTACCATGAAATGGACCTTCGACATCAAGCCGGACGATATATTCTGGTGCACGGCCGACATCGGCTGGGTCACCGGGCACAGCTATATTACCTATGGTCCGCTTGCCGTCGGCGCCACCGAAATCGTGTTCGAAGGCATCCCTACTTTCCCTACCGCCGGGCGTTTCTGGGACACGATACAAAAACAAAAAGTGTCGATATTCTATACCGCGCCGACCGCCATCCGCTCGCTGATCAAAGCTGCCGATGCCGACCATAGCACCCATCCCGATAGATACGACCTTTCCAGCCTGCGCCTGCTGGGCACGGTAGGCGAACCGATCAACCCGGAAGCCTGGATGTGGTACTACAAGAGCGTCGGCCACGAAAAATGCCCTATCGTCGATACCTTTTGGCAAACCGAGACGGGCGGCCACATGATTTCGCCGTTGCCCGGCGCGACGCCGATGGTTCCCGGTTCCTGCACGCTGCCACTGCCCGGCATCATCGCAGCCATCGTGGATGAAACCGGCCACGACTTGCCGAACGGCCAGGGCGGGATATTAGTGGTCAAACGGCCCTGGCCGTCGATGATCCGCACCATATGGGGCAATCCCGATCGCTTCAAGAAGGGCTACTTTCCGGAAGAGCTGGGCGGCGTCTACCTGGCCGGCGACGGCGCGATCCGTAATGAGCAAACCGGTTACTTCA
>JBIODP010000295.1:0-3426 GCA_044445195.1 Burkholderiales bacterium
ATTGAATATTAATAAAAATACCGTACCTGCTTCAATACTAGTCTACAACCTGAAAAATGAGGAAATAAAATGCTGATAGGCGTTCCGAAGGAAATCAAAAATCATGAATACCGGGTCGGCCTGACGCCACCTTCAGTGCGTGAATTAACGTTGCGCGGCCACCAGGTTATCGTGCAAAAAAACGCAGGCGCCGAAATCGGCCTGTCGGACGAACAATACGTCGCAGCAGGCGCAACCCTGGTTGATACCGCCGCGGAAATCTTTGCGCGCGCCGAGATGGTTGTCAAGGTCAAGGAACCCCAGCCTGGCGAGTGCGCCATGCTAAGGAAGGGACAGATTCTCTATACCTATCTGCACCTTGCGCCCGACCCGGAACAAACTGCCGCATTGATCGCATCGGGCGCGGTTTGTATCGCCTATGAAACCATTACCGGCGCGGGCGGAGGCCTGCCGTTGCTGGCGCCGATGAGCGAAGTGGCGGGACGCATGGCGATTCAGGCCGGCGCCGCCCATCTGGAAAAATCCAAGGGCGGCATGGGCCTGCTATTGGGAGGCGTTCCTGGCGTCGCTGCCGGGCACGTGGTCATTATCGGCGCCGGCGTGGTCGGCGCCAACGCTTTGCAAATGGCGGTTGGCATTGGCGCCCGCGTAACCGTATTGGACAAAAACGTCGACCGCTTACGCGATCTCGACCTGATCTTTGGGAATCGGATTGCCACGCTCCACTCAAACGCGCATTCAATTGAAGAATCGGTCTTGAACGCGGATCTGGTGGTCGGAGGGGTGTTGGTGCCGGGCGCTGCAGCGCCGAAACTGGTAACCCGCAGCATGATTTCTCGCATGAAACCTGGCTCCGTGGTGGTTGATGTCGCAATCGACCAGGGCGGCTGCTTTGAGACATCGCACGCGACTACCCATGCAGACCCGACCTACGTAGTCGATGGCGTTGTCCATTACTGCGTAGCGAATATGCCGGGCGCCGTCGCCCGCACCTCCACGTTTGCCCTGAACAACGCCACCATCGGTCATGCAATTGCCTTGGCCGATAAAGGCTGGCGGCAGGCCATGCGCGACGATGTGCATTTAAGGAATGGTTTGAATGTCTGTCTCGGCAAACTTACCTACGAAGCAGTGGCAAAAACACTGGGTTATGAGTACATTTCGGCCGCTTCCTTGTTAGAATAAGCGCCTGATGAAACCTAATCACAAAGAAACCCGTTTGACGAAGGATTCGTATTACGAAGCCAGCGTCAACCGCACTGCGCCGTCGCCGACTCTGGCCGGTGATATCAATGCAGACGTGTGCGTAGTCGGCGCCGGCTTTTCCGGCCTTTCCGCTGCGCTCGAACTGGCGCAACGCGGTTATTCGGTCACCGTCCTTGAGGCGCAAACCGTAGGATGGGGCGCGTCCGGCCGCAATGGCGGGCAGGCGCTGGTCGGCTATGCCAATGACGATGCGATCGAAGCGCAATTGTCAAAGGATGATGCGGGGCGGGTCTGGCAGATGACGGTCGAAGCAATGCAGTTGCTGAAAGACCGGATCAGCACCCATGCGATCGATTGCGACTTCACGCCGGGATATTTGAGCGTAGCGGTAACCGACAAGAAGGCGCGCGAGCTGGAGCAGTGGGTTAATCTGCTTGAACAACGCTACCAGTACGCGATGCGCCCGATCGGCAAAAGCGAAATTCAACAATGGATAAGCAGCGATCGCTTTCAGGGAGGCGCTTTCGACGCCAATTCCGGACACCTGCACCCGCTGAAATATTGCCTCGGCCTGGCGGCTGCGGCGCGTGCCGCCGGTGTGCGTATTTTCGAAAATTCGCCGGTGGTGCATGTGGAACGCGGCGCCACGCCATTGGTGCGGACCGGGCAAGGCAGCGTACGCTGCAATTTTGTAGTTCTGGCCGGCAACGTCTATCTCAATGAATACGGCAAAACCGTTGCGCCGGAACTCGACAAGCGCATCATGTCGGTCGGCACCTATATCGTTGCAACCGAAACTATGGGCAAGGCGCGCGCCGATGCCCTGATCGCCCAGCGCGCTGCCGTGTGCGACACTAATTTCGTGCTCGATTATTTCCGGCCGACGGCTGACCACCGCATGCTGTTCGGAGGCCGCGTAAGCTACACCACGGCGACTCCGATCAATCTGGTGGGCAGCATGCGACAACGCATGCTGGCGGTATTCCCCCAGCTCGCCGATTTGAAAGTGCCTTACGCATGGGGCGGCTTTGTCGACGTCACGATGAATCGCGCGCCGGATTTCGGCCGGCTCGACAGCAATCTGTTTTACCTGCAAGGTTTTTCCGGACATGGCGTTGTGTTGAGCGGCATAGCAGGAAAACTGGCGGCTGAAGCGATCGCCGGCCAGGCGGAACGCTTCGACCTGATCGGCCGCATCAAGCATCACGCTTTCCCCGGCGGCCGATTGCTACGGGCGCCTGCGCAAGTGCTTGGCATGCTGTATTATCAATTAAAGGAACTGCTTTAAGTTCCGGCAACATCGAAAACTCATCGTGAAATTATGACCCGTCCTATCGTTCTTATCCCTGCCTGTACAAGACAACTCGGCGCTTATTGGTACCATATCGCTCAGATGAAATATGTGGATGCCGTAGTGCGCGGTGCCGGTTGCGTGCCGCTTATCTTGCCGGCATTGGGCGAACAAACGGATTGGGAAACGGTGTTGCAGGCGGCCGATGGCGTGATGCTGACCGGTTCGCCTTCCAATGTGCATCCCGATCATTTCGGCCAGGAGGTGCTCAATCCATCGTTGCCGCTGGACCCGGCGCGCGATGCCACTACCCTGCCCTTGATTAAGGCCGCTTTGGCAGCCGGCATTCCTTTGGTGGCCGTCTGTCGCGGTGCGCAGGAAATAAATGTTGCGCTTGGCGGAACCTTGCACCAGGCGGTACATGAGGTAGAGGGATTCATGGATCACCGCGAAGACCCGGAAGCGCCGCTGGAACAGCAGTACGGTCCCGCACACTGCATCAGGGTTGCGCCGGATGGCCGGATAGCGCAGATATTGGGTGGCACGGCGGATATCATGGTCAACTCGGTTCACGGTCAAGGCATAGACCGGCTGGCGCCCGGCCTTCAAGTGGAAGCCGTTGCGGATGACGGATTGGTGGAGGCTTACAGCGTGGCAGGCGTGCAAGGTTTCTCGTTGGCGATGCAATGGCACCCGGAATGGCGCATCACTGAAAACCCGGTGTCGATGAAATTGTTTGGAGCCTTCGGTGATGCCTGCCGTCGGTATCGGGCGCAGAAATAATCGGCGTAGTAACTATTCAGCCGCCGGTGCGAGTGCGGAGTGCGTTTTGTGAAAGAGAGCGTCTGCAAGTAGACTGGCTCGTGGCCGGTGGCTATTATCGGCATGCGCATTCCGCTCTGACTTCATTGGATCGCTCGCGCTTTCTC
>JBIODP010000296.1:0-3426 GCA_044445195.1 Burkholderiales bacterium
CTGCACCAGCGCACCGATGGCGATGATGCTGCTGATTGCGTTGGTGACGCTCATCAGCGGCGTATGCAACGCCGGCTTGACGTTCCAGACCACCATGTAGCCGACGAAGCAGGCCAGCACGAAAACCGTGAAGTGGGGAAGGAATTTCTCCGGCGCGCAAGCGCCGATGAACCAGAACAGCGCGGCAGCGACGCCGAATACGATCGCCGCGCTTTTGCCGGAGGCGGGCGCGCCGCTCGCGCCGTGGCCGCCTGACTTGGCTTGCACAACTGCCGGCTTGGCTGCCGCCGGCGGTGCCGCGGAAAGCTTCGGCGCCGGTGGCGGCCAGGTGATGTTGCCCTCCTTGACCACCGTGGTGCCGCGCAGCACTTCGTCTTCCATATTGACGTTGATGATGCCGTCCTTGGTTTTGCACAACTCTTCCGAGAGACGGAACAGATTGGTCGCGTACAACGTGCTCGCTTGCTTGGACAAACGGCTCGGCAAATCGGCGTAGCCGATGATGGTGACGCCATGCGCGACGACCACATGCCCCGGCTTGGTCAATTCACAGTTGCCGCCTTGCTCAGCCGCCATGTCGACGATGATGCTGCCCGGCTTCATCGACTCCACCATCGCAGCGGTAATCAGTTTGGGCGCCGGCCTGCCGGGAATTAGCGCCGTGGTAATGATGATGTCGACTTCCTTGGCCTGCTTGGCAAAGACTTCGGCCTGCGCCTTCAGGAAGCCCTCGCTCATCACCTTCGCATAACCGCCGACGCCGGAACCTTCTTCCTTGAACTCCACAGGAATAAATTCGCCGCCCAGCGATTTGATCTGGTCGGCCACTTCGGGCCGCGTGTCGTTGGCGCGCACGATGGCGCCCAGCCCCGCAGCAGCGCCGATCGCCGCCAAACCGGCGACACCGGCGCCAATCACAAAAACTTTGGCGGGAGGAACCTTGCCTGCAGCAGTAATCTGGCCGGTAAAGAAGCGGCCGAAATGATGCGCCGCTTCGATGACCGCGCGATAGCCGCCAATATTCGCCATCGAGCTCAGCGCATCGAGTTTCTGCGCGCGCGAAACACGCGGCACGCTATCCATCGCCAGCACTGTCGCTTTTTTCGCCGCCAGTTGTTGCAGCAATTCAGGATTCTGCGCCGGCCAGATGAAACTGACCAGGGTTCCGCCTTCCCGCAGCAAGCCGACTTCTTCCGCGTTCGGCCCGCGCACCTTGAAAACGATGTCCGAGGCGGCCCACAGGTTGGCCGCGCCATCGATAATTTCCGCGCCCGCCGCACGGTAGGTGTCATCGCTGAAATTCGACAAATCGCCGGCGCCGGATTCGACTGCCACGGTGAACCCCAACTTGATCAGCTTTTCAACGACTTCAGGCACAGTCGCAACACGCTTTTCGCCCGGGAAAACCTCTCTTGGTACCCCAATCTTCAGTGGCATATGCCCCCCTTCGCAGTGTTTGTCCGCCCAACGCAGACTAATTTATATTAACTTTATTATAACGAATGCTCACATCAAAGCCTGATAGCATGCTGAAACTTGTGCCTGATTTTACATGGAAACGTCGCCATGGTTGAGCTATCTCCCTGTGAAACCATGCTAATGTTTTGATCCGAATCAAAAACCAACGAAATAATCTTATATAAGACATAAGACATAAAATACATATTGTCTTTTCTTAGCTCCGTGCAGTGCGATCCAAACAAGAAGCGAGCGGGCACGGTAAAATAAGCTCTCCCATTTTCAAGAGAATCTGCCAGGTGGCTAAGAAAAAAGTGGTTATAGGCATGTCCGGCGGTGTCGATTCATCGGTAGCGGCATGGCTGCTCAAGGAGCAAGGCTACGACGTCACCGGCTTGTTCATGAAAAATTGGGAAGATGACGACGATTCCGAATACTGTGCAAGCCGCCAGGACTGGATCGATGCAGCCAGTGTCGCCGACGTGGTCGGCGTCGATATCGAAGCGGTCAATTTTGCCGCCGAATATAAAGATCGGGTGTTTGCCGAATTTTTGCGCGAATACCAGGCCGGACGCACGCCAAACCCGGACGTGCTATGCAATGCCGAAATTAAATTCAAGGCTTTTCTCGACCACGCGATGACCTTGGGCGCCGACCTGATTGCCACCGGCCATTATGCGCGCGTGCGTAAGGTGGCTGGCGACTATCAATTGCTGAAAGCCGTCGACGCCAGCAAGGACCAAAGCTATTTCCTGCATCGCCTGACCCAGGCGCAATTGTCGAAAACGCTGTTCCCGCTTGGAGAAATCCGCAAGACGGAAGTGCGCAAGATAGCCGAACAACTCAAATTGCCCAACGCTGCGAAGAAAGACTCGACCGGCATCTGTTTCATCGGAGAACGGCCGTTTCGCGAATTTCTGAACCGCTACCTCGCTTATCGTCCGGGTCCGATGAAGACCGCCGACGGCGAGACTGTCGGCGAACATGTCGGCTTGAGTTTTTATACGCTGGGGCAACGCAAGGGAATCGGCCTGGGCGGCATAAAATCGCATCAAAACGCCGAGGGCAATAGCGAACCCTGGTATGTTGCCCGAAAAGACATGGGCAGCAACACGCTGTATATCGTGCAGGGACACGATCATCCGTGGTTATTGTCGCCGACGCTGAGCGCCGGCCGCAGTAACTGGATTGCCGGCTGTATGCCGGCGCTGCAACAACTCTCGGCCAAGACCCGCTATCGGCAAGCCGATGTCGCCTGCCGTTTCGATGCGTCAAATCAGGAAGAATTTTCACTGGAATTTTCAGATCCGCAATGGGCGGTCACTCCCGGCCAGTCGGCGGTGCTGTACGATGGCGATATCTGCCTGGGCGGCGGCATCATTGGCGCGGGCAGTCCGTCGACCTGAAAAACGCGTTCGCGGCCGGCAAAATTTAGCTTGGCCGTTGTACACTGCTTAATGTACTGATTAACACCGCCCGTCCGGGTACTCTATATTAACTGGAGCGCATGATGCGGAATTCCCTGCCAGGTTATGCGACCCTGCTCGTCGCCGGACTGGTATTCGTCCTGTCGCTGACGCTCGCCTTGCTGAATTACGGTGGATGGTGGCTGGTATTGCTATCCGGCGCACTGACCGGAATCGGCGTTGCGGATTTCATCCAAACCAAGCATGCAGTATTGCGAAATTATCCGATTTTGGGTCATTTCCGCTTCTTTTTTGAATCGATACGGCCCGAAATCCGGCAGTATCTGCTGGAACAAAACGACGAGCAAAACCCGTTTTCCCACAATCAGCGTTCCATCGTCTACCAGCGCGCCAAGCAGGCGCTGGACAAACGCCCGTTCGGCACGCAGCTCGATGTCTACCAACCCGGATACGAATGGGTTAACCATTCAATCCAGCCGGCCAAGGTCGAACACCACGACTTCCGCATCGTGATCGGCGCCGACCGTCCGCAACCGTATTC
>JBIODP010000297.1:0-3369 GCA_044445195.1 Burkholderiales bacterium
CTTTCAGGCCATTCGACGATGCAAATATTGCTTTCGTTAAAATCTTCCCGAAATCCGGCCTCAAGGAACTCTTCCGGGCTTGCCATGCGATACAGGTCGAAGTGAATCAGCTGAATCGGTGCTCCGGCAACCATCAAATCATACGGTTCCGCCAGCGTATAAGTGGGACTTTTAACATGGCCGGTAAAACCGGCGGCATGCAGCAGCGCCCGGGTCAGGGTGGTTTTGCCCACCCCCAGATCGCCGTGCAGATAGATCGTCAATCCCGGCGCCAGACCGCGCGCCAGCGAACCGCCCAACGCGACAGTGCCGGCTTCGTCGTTCAAATGGGTATTAAAGTGTTGCATCGAATAAAATACAATCCATGATGACCACCATGTCAATTACGCAAGAAAAAACCATTGCCGACTTCGGCAATCTGGCCCGCGCCATCAAGGCGTGGGGCCGTGAACTCGGGTTTGCCGACATCGCCATCGCCGATACCGATTTGCGCGCCGCCGAAGCCGGTCTGCAAGCATGGCTGGATGCAGGCTGCCACGGTGAAATGGATTATATGGCAGCGCATGGCATGAAGCGCGCCCGCCCTGCAGAATTAGTTCCCGGCACGGTGCGCATCATCACCGCCCGCATGGATTACCTGCCGCACGACGCCGCCGCAAACTGGCGCGAGCGGGAAGAAAAACGGCTGAACGATCCAGCGGCAGCTTCCATTTCATTATATGCGCGCGGCCGCGATTATCATAAGATATTACGCGGCCGTTTGCAGCAACTGGTCGAGCGCATCGGCGCCGAAGTGGGCGAGTTCGGCTACCGCGTGTTCACCGATTCCGCGCCGGTGCTGGAAGTGACGCTGGCGGCGCAATCCGGTCTTGGCTGGCGCGGCAAGCACACCTTATTGCTCAACCGCGATGCCGGATCGATGTTTTTCCTGGGCGAGATTTTTACCGATTTGCCGTTGCCGATCGACCAGCCGGTCAGCGCGCATTGCGGGCAATGCACGGCGTGCATCGATGTTTGCCCGACACGGGCGATCATTGGGCCTTACCAACTGGATGCGCGGCGCTGCATTTCATATTTGACCATCGAACTCAAGGGCAGCATTCCGTTGGAACTGCGGCCCCTGATCGGCAACCGCGTGCTGGGTTGCGACGATTGCCAGCTCGTTTGCCCCTGGAACAAATTTGCGCAACGCGCGACGATTCCTGATTTTAATCCGCGCAACGGGCTCGACAACGCCACGTTGCTGGAGTTGTTTAGTTGGAGCGAAGAACAATTCAGGCACAACCTGGAAGGCAGCGCAATCCGGCGCATCGGCCACGAGCGCTGGTTGCGCAATATTGCCGTTGGATTGGGCAATGCGGCGTCACAATCGCACGGTGAGCACAATGCAAACATCATTGCGGCACTGGAAGCGCGTGCCGGGCATCCGTCTGCATTGGTGCGCGAACATGTCGCGTGGGCGTTAGAGGGGGCTACAAAACCGATGCGCTAGGCAACCTTCTTGTCGCCGCCAACCTTCTTGTCGTCGCGCAATTCACGCCGCAAAATTTTCCCCACGTTCGATTTCGGCAATTCGTTGCGGAACTCGATGTACTTCGGCTTTTTGTAGGCGGTAAATTGCTCTTTGCAGAACTCTAATAATTGTTCCTTCGTCAGCTCTGGATCCTTGCGCACCACGAACAGCTTGACCGCTTCACCCGAATGCTCATCCGGCACGCCTATGCAGGCGCACTCCAGCACGCCCGGAAACGACGCAATCACGTTTTCGATCTCATTCGGATAAACGTTAAACCCGGATACCAATATCATGTCTTTCTTGCGGTCGACAATCCGGATATAGCCGGTCGCATCCATGATGCCGATGTCGCCGGATTTGAAAAAACCGTCGGCCGTCATGACCTTTGCGGTTTCATCGGGCCGGTTCCAGTACCCCGCCATCACCTGCGGGCCCCGAATGGCAATCTCGCCGGCTTGGCCCAACGGCACCGGGTCGCCAAGGTCGTCGAGAATGGCAATTTCAGTAGAAGGAACGGGCAACCCTATCGAGCCGTTGTATTCAGTCATGTTGGCCGGGTTGCAAGTGGCAATCGGCGAAGTTTCCGACAAGCCGTAACCTTCCGCAATCGGGCAACCGGTTACCTTGACCCAACGGTCAGCAACCACTTGCTGGACGGCCATGCCGCCGCCGCTGCTCACCGTGAGTCCGGAAAAATCCAGCTTGGCAAAATCGGCATTATTCAGCATGCCGTTAAACAGCGTATTGACTGCCGGAAACATATTGAACTTGTATTTCGCCAACTCTTTGACGAACCCCGGAATATCGCGCGGATTGGGTATCAGGATATTCAATGCGCCGATATGGATCCCCATCAGGCCACAGATAGTCAACGCAAAAATGTGATACAGCGGCAGCGCGCACACCAGTTGCAATTGCTCCACCTTGGGCTCTCTATCCAGCACGGGCTTTAGCCACGCATCCAATTGCAGCATATTGGCAATCAAGTTGCGGTGCGTCAACATCGCCCCTTTCGACAGGCCGGTTGTACCGCCCGTGTACTGCAAAAATGCAATATCGTCGTGCCCGAGATTGGCCTGTTTTAAGCTCAGCTTGCCACCCTCGGCCAAAGCCTGCTTGAACGCCACCGCATTCGGCAGTGAAAACGCCGGCACCATTTTCTTGACATTGCGAACCACGAAGTTAACCACCGTGCCCTTGACGCTGCCCAACATGTCGCCCATGCTGGCAACCACCACATGCTTGACCTGGGTCTTGGCAATCACATGCTCAAGCGTAATGGCAAAATTTTCCAGGATGATGATGGCTTCGGCGCCGGAGTCGTTAAGCTGGTGCTCCAGTTCGCGCGGCGTGTAGAGCGGATTCACGTTGACTACCGTATAGCCGGCTCGCAGGATAGCGACGACGGCGATCGGATATTGCAGCACGTTCGGCATCATGATCGCCACCCGCGCGCCCGGTTTCAACCCTTTTCCCTGCAACCATGCGCCCATTTTTTTGGACAGTTCATCCAGCTCGCCGAACGTGAGGAATTTATCCATGCACACGTAGGCATTGCGGGTCGCATACTTGCGGAACGATTCATCGAACAGTTGTACCAGCGAACGGTACTGCGTGATATCGATCTCTGCGGGCACACCTTCCGGGTACGACTTGAGCCAAAATTTATTCATTATCTGTCTCTGCTATAGTTATAATTCGGATCTGGTATACAGGATTAAATGCAGGATAAATTCAGGATAAACACAGAATAAATCGATCCAGCGCGCCAGACTTTTGTTCTTGTTCCGAGATGCTATCTTCCCGCGCCTCTGGAGGCAAGTGTTTTTCGCAGTGACCAAGACGGATGGCGC
>JBIODP010000298.1:0-3365 GCA_044445195.1 Burkholderiales bacterium
CCCATAGAGCGGCGGTCTTCATAGCTTGTACGCAGTGACATTGCCGAACGCCTATGCGGCTGTCAGGAAATGGCATTGTCGTCCGCCTTATCTTTTGCCTGCGATTTTCAAATCGATAAAACCATTCTGCAAACAATTGCTTAATTTAAGCAAATACGGGCGAAATTCATTCCTTTTCTGTCAATGAAACTGATTTCGTGCCGATAAAGTTCATGTTGGAGGCGCCCGTTCAGAGCGATTCGAAAATGCGGCAATGAACGCCTGTCGAAAAATTTATTCACCTTGAGGAAACTCCCGTGTACACGCACAGCAAAAAGCTATCCCTGAGTTGGCAAATCAAGTTCTCTTTTTTTTTCCTTTTGCTGTTGTCCGAACTCGCATTGGCCGCAATCGGCAATTTGATCCAGACCATGTCTTTGGCGCTATGGATGGCGACGTGCATTACTGTGGCACTACTGGTCACACTGCTTTTCGGGAAGCTTTTGAATTTCCGCATTCGCCAGTTGCACGAGCTGGTCACGGCAGTTTCATCGTTGGGCCGGGGAGATTTGAGCGTCAAAATTCCTTGGGCTGCACCTTCCAAAAGTGAATCCGACCCCAAACTGGCAGCCAAGACGAAAATACTGGCAAAGAACTTTTCCGACAACTTCAGCGAAAGGTTCTCACTCCACCCGGACATGCTTGTAACGGTGGGCAAGATCAGCGTTCCGACTTTGCGTTGTGGACAGACGACGCTCAACCTGGAAACGAAGATAGTCGACAGATTCACTGAAAGCAATGGCGGCGTGGCCACCATTTTCGCGATGCGCGGTAATGACCTGGTGCGAATTGCCACTTCGTTGAAAAAGCCCGACGGCTCACGCGTGGTTGGCACCATGCTGGACAGAACGGGGGCAGCATACGCAAAATTGCACAAGGGGGAGATTTTTGCCGGGGCAGCGCAGTTGTTCGGCAAAACCTACGTGACCCAATACGAACCTTTGAAATCGGTACAGGGACAAACTATTGGAGCCTTGTTTGTCGGCCAGGAACTGGTTTCTGACAATGACGCTGGCAATGAGATACTGGAGCTCGCACGCTGCATTAACAGGGTATCCGTTGAATTCGGGGGATTCATCTCCGGCCTGACCAAGGCGTCGGAAGCCGTAGCCGATGCGGCAACCGAGTTGGCGATCAACACCGAAAAGGTAGCCGACAGCTCCAGGCGCCAAAGTGAGGCGGCGGCGACGACGGCCGCCGCAGTCGAACAAGTGACAGTAAGCATCAATCATGTCGCTGAGCACGCCAGCTCGACGGAGGCAAATTCCGTCAAGACAAGTGCCTTGTCCGAAAGTGGTGAGCAAATTGTTCAGGATGCGTCACAGGAGATCGCGAGGATCGCAGATTCCGTAAAAAATCTTTCCGGAGTGATCGCATCTCTTGCCACGCATTCCAAAGAGATCGGCGAAATTGTTCAGGTTATCCAGAAAGTGGCCGACCAGACCAACTTGCTCGCGCTGAATGCCGCGATCGAAGCAGCCCGCGCCGGTGAACAGGGACGCGGCTTTGCCGTGGTAGCGGACGAGGTGCGTAAACTGGCCGAAAACACCGGGAAAGCGACGTTGCGGATTTCGAACATGATAGACAACATTACGCAGCAGATCGACGTAGCCATGATCAGCATGAACGAAAGCCAACTTCGGGTTCAGTCGGGTGTGGTATTGGCGGATCGTGCACGGAACTCGCTCGGGATGATACGCCAAGAGACACGCCACACACTGGAAATGGTTGCGGAAATAAGTGCCGCAACCAAAGAACAAAGCGTCGCCAGCAACGAAATAGCCGGCAATGTCGAGACTATCGCACTCATGACCGATGAAAACACTTCAGTCATCGGGCGCTTGGCGGGTGCTGCCACCAATCTGGAGCAGATGTCCTCCAACCTGCAAAACCTGGTAAACCGCTTCCGATTGTAAATAGCATATTGCTCTTTTACCGCCAGATTCCGAGGACTTCAGTTAGTTGGTGAAATAGCAGTCGGTCTTCCGGCATTTAGTTTATAGGCACACCGGAAGTCAGCTTTTGTTTTCTGTGATGCTGGAGATTGCACATGCACCGAGCGGCGAGCCTGGACCAACCGGTTATCGTTAAATTTAAATCAAATTGCGGCAATCAACAGTAAGAGATTGAAACACGACCAATGCTGCAATTCCAGTACACATTTACGCCCAGTCATTCATTGGCCCATCGCCAACAATACGCGATGGACAATCTCCATGGGAACAATGATTCCAGCCATGCAACACTTCATGTATCATGATCGAAACAATTTTGTGTGAGTCGTTAATGCAGGTTTTTTCGCGATCGAAAAAAATATCCGGGAGCAAGGATGGAAAGCTCTAAAGACGGCACGCCTTTCACTCCAAATCAATCGTGGAGACTTGCGGATAATGTGGATTTCATCGAGGCACAATTCTCCCTTGGTGATTTCTGCCTGAATCATTTTCCCGAGAACCTGCAATTTGCCCGCTCCATACAGAACACCGATTCTGTCGCCGGTCTCAAAGCCGCACTCAAACCTGTCCTGCAATTGCTGTATACCGAGCGGAATGAACTCGCCGAGGAATTCACTTTGTTGATTCACCGGATCAACCAAACGACAGATTAACCATAAAGGATAAACATATGGCACTGAGCTTTAAGACAAAAATCATCGGATCAGTCGTAGTACCGACGATAGCGCTGATCATTCTCGGTGCCATTGCATTGGCATTCAACGTTTATTATGAGCAGAACAAGGCGGCTACTGAAAAAGTCGCGTCCGACCTTGATTCAGTGCAACGCCTGCTCCAGGAATCGGCACGTTTGATGACGACGAAAACAACTGCTGCAATGAATATCCTCGAGGATATTTCCGGCGCCACCGGCCCGGCATCGGCTGGCGACGCCACAGTCATCGTCCCCGGCGTAAGCTCGCCGAATATATCCTTTGGCAAGGAAGCTCAAGCCGGCAATTTCCGCATTGTGGACAAGGTAACGCAACTTGCCGGTGGCACGGCGACCATTTTTTCCAAATCCGAAGGTCCTTTTGTACGCATCGCAACCAACGTCAAAAAGCAGGACGGCTCCAGAGCTGTCGGGACCATCCTTGATCCGGAAGGCCCGGCGTTTGCCGCCATTGTGGATAATCGGGTTTATGAAGGGGTGGTCGATATTCTGGGTAATCCTTTTTTCACCATATACAAACCGATGATGGACAGCCAGAACAAGTTGATCGGCATATATTACGTCGGTTACGAAGCGTCCCTCGCCAGTGTTGAGGCAGCCGTGGGACAAACAAAAGTCTTGAAAACCGGGTTCCTGGCGCTGGTGGACGGCAAGGGAAA
>JBIODP010000299.1:0-3364 GCA_044445195.1 Burkholderiales bacterium
AAGCCAATGACCGCCGCCAGCACCAGCGGATCAGGGCCGGTCGTTGCCAGCCAGGCAAACCCGAGAATACTGATTGCCTGAATCGCGCCAAACACCCATAAGGCACGGTTGATGCCTAGTTTCACCATCCATACGCCGCCGACGATCCCGCCTGCAATGCTGGCCCAAAAGCCGGTGAGTTTTCCTATCGCGCCGATTTGCGTCAGACTGAAGCCCAGATCGATATAAAATTTGGTAGATAAGGCAACTGCCATGCTGTCGCCCATTTTGAACAGGAAAATAAAGCCGAGTATCCACAACGCGTTGCCCCAGCCGTCGCGCATGACAAATTCCTTGAATGGCAATACGATGGCGTCGCGCATGTTTTTGGGCGGACTGCCGTACACTTGCGGCTCGTCGACGATCAGGGTGCAAATCAGTCCCGGCAGCATGAACGCAGCAGTAATCCAGAACACCGATTGCCATGGCATCCGGTCGGCCAAAATCAGGGACAAGGCACTCGGCACCATGCCGGCGAATTTGTATGCATTCACATGCACCGCAGCACCCAGGCCTTGCTCGTTGTCGGGTAGAATTTCGCGCCGAAAGGCATCGATGACGACATCCTGGCTGGCCGACAAAAACGCCACGCCTACTGCGGCAGCGGCAATCAGCGGCGCCTGCGTCAGCGGATTCAACATTCCCATCGATCCAATCGACAGGAATAACAGGAATTGCGTCAGCGCCATCCATCCGCGCCGCCTGCCAAGCGTGCCGAAACTGAAGCGATCCATCAGCGGCGACCAGACGAATTTCCAGGTGTACGGGAACATCACCAGCGCAAACAAGCCGAGGGCCTTGACGTTCAGACCCGATTTTGCCAGCCATGCCTGCAACAGGTTGAGCAAAATAAACAGCGGCAAGCCGGAACTGAATCCTTCAAATAAAAGAATCAGCATCCGCCGGTTCAGGTAACTATGCCAGGTGACCCCTTCTTTCGTCATCGTGGCGGTCATTGCCCCGAGTTGTTCGTCTTGAGCCGGAATACAGCAAGGCTGCCGCGCCAGTTAGGCAGGAACGACACCGGCTTGCCGTCTTTCAATGCCACGCATTCGAGTACATCGAGCCCGACCCGATTGGCGAGTTCTTCAAAGTCCTTGATCGTCGCGCAACGCAAGTTCGGTGTGTCGTACCACTCGTAGGGCAAGGTTTTCGATACCGGCATGCGTCCGCGCAACAAGGCCAGCCGATGCGGCCAGTAGGCAAAATTCGGGAACGATACGATTGCTTCGCGGCCGACTCGCGCAATGTTGCGCAACGTGCCTTCGACATTTTTCATCATTTGCAGGGCCGATAGACACAACACGGTATCGAAGGTATTATCGGCCAAAATTGCCAGCCCGGATTCGACGTCTTGCTGGATAACCGAGACACCGCGCCGAATGCATTCCGGAATTTTACCGTCGTCGATTTCAATCCCGTAACCGCTGCATTGCCGGTCGGATTGCAGATAATCGAGCATCACGCCATCGCCGCAGCCCAGGTCCAGCACATGGGAACGCCGCTCGACCCAGTGCGCGATAAAGGCCAGGTCGGCACGCAGGGATTTCAGTTGATCGAAATTCATGGCGTATCCGTTCCGATAATTTCCTGCCACGCCCGCTCATAATAAGCGCGCACCACATTCACATACCGCGCATCGTCCAGCAGAAAGGCATCATGTCCGTGCGGCGCATCGATCTCGGCATAGGCCACCCGACGCTTGTTGTTAACCAGCGCCTGCACAATTTCGTGGCTGCGCGCCGGAGCAAAGCGCCAATCGGTCGTAAAAGAGATCAACAGAAATTGCGCTTCTGAACCCGCCAGCGCCTTGGTCAGGTCGCCGTCGAACTCGCGCGCCGGATCGAAATAATCCAGTGCCTTGGTGATCAGCAGATAGGTATTGGCATCGAAGTATTCCGAGAATTTATCGCCCTGATAGCGCAGGTAGGACTCAATTTCAAAGTCGATGCCGAAATCGAACTGGTATTTGCCGGCGCGCAGGTCACGCCCGAATTTCTCTGCCATATCGTCGTCCGACAGATACGTGATATGACCGACCATGCGGGCTACGCGCAAGCCGTTTTTCGGCACCACGCCATAGGCATAAAAATCGCCTCCGTGATAGTCCGGGTCGGTCAGGATCGCTTGCCGCGCGACATCGTTGAACGCAATGTTCTGGGCCGACAACTTGGCGGTCGAGGCGATGACGATGCAATGACGCAAGCGTGCCGGATACATGATGCTCCAGGCCAGCGCTTGCATGCCTCCGAGGGAGCCGCCCATCACGGCAGCAAATTGGGCAATGCCGAGCGCGTCCGCCAGGCGCGCCTGTGAATGCACCCAATCTTCCACCGTAACCACCGGGAACCCTGCTCCGTAGGGCTTGCCGGTGGCAGGATTGTTATGCATCGGCCCGGTCGAACCAAAGCAAGAACCAATATTATTAACGCCAATGACAAAAAACCGGTTGGTGTCGAGCGGTTTGCCGGGGCCAACCATGTTGTCCCACCAGCCGACACTTTTGAGATCGTTTTCATCATGGTGGCCGGCAACATGATGTGAAGCATTCAATGCGTGGCACACCAGCACCGCATTGGAACGGGCAGCATTCAGCGTGCCGTAGGTTTCGTACATAAGCGTATAGTCGTGCAACTCGGCGCCGCTTTGCAGCAGCAACGGCGTGACAAAATGCATCGATTGCGGGCTTACTATTCCGAGAGCAGGCATAATGATCCAGTTGAGACATCGGCGCGCCGGCCAAAGCCGCCAAAATGTGACTTTATTTTACGGCTACAGCAATCGCAATTGCTCAACCCCCGCCGCAATAGCCTCAGGTTCGAAAGTACGCATGATTTTTCCTGTTTGATGCTTCAATTTGGGTAAATCGCTGTTCAGTATTTCTTGTTTGACCACCAATATCTGCGCCGGATGCATCGAAAATTCACGCAATCCCATACCGAGCAGCAGCCGCGTCAATCTGGTATCGCCAGCCATCTCGCCGCACACTGAAACCGGGATCCCGGCCTTGGCTCCTGCCGCAATGGTATTTGCCAGCAAATGCAGAATCGCCGGGTGCAGCGGATTATAAAGATGCGCAACCTCGTGGTCTACGCGATCGATTGCCAGCGTATATTGAATCAAGTCGTTGGTGCCGATCGACAGGAAATTCATGCGCTTGATAAACAAAGGAAGCGTCAGCGCCGCTGCCGGTATTTCAATCATCGCTCCGATCGGGATTTTGGGATCGAATTTTTGGCCGGCCTCGCGTAGTTGCGACTTGGCTTGCTCGATCATTGCCAGGGTCTGATCGATTTCAAATGCATGCGCGAGCATTGGCACCAGC
>JBIODP010000300.1:0-3356 GCA_044445195.1 Burkholderiales bacterium
GCCGAAAAAAATTGCAGGGGCTTTAGCCCCCGTGGGACGCAGGGCCTGAAGGCCATCGCGCAACGCGTGCATCGCCTGACTGCCACGCTGGCGGAAGGCTTGCGCCAGCTCGGCTTCGATGCCGGCGCGTCCGCTTTCTTCGACACCATCACCGTGGCTACCGGCAGCCGCACGCAAGACATCCACGCAGCCGCGCACGCCGCTTCCATCAATTTGCGCGTGGTGCATGATGGGGTGATCGGCATCTCGCTCGATGAAACAACCACAAGTGCCCAAGTAACAGCGCTGTGGACGATATTTGCAGGCAACGGCCACGCCGTTCCTTCGTTTGCCGCTTGCGAGGACAAAGCCGACGATCGCCTTCCGGACGGATTGCGCCGCAGCAGCGCATTCCTGGCCCACCCGGTATTTAACAGCCATCATTCGGAAACGCAAATGCTGCGCTACCTGCGCATGCTGGCCGACAAGGATCTGGCGCTCGACCGCACCATGATACCGCTTGGTTCCTGCACGATGAAGCTGAATGCCACGACCGAGATGATCCCGATCACCTGGAAGGAGTTCGCCTCGATTCATCCGTTTGCGCCGCTTAGTCAAGCGCAGGGCTATCGGCAATTGATCGCCGAACTGGAAGACATGCTGGCCGCCTGCACCGGCTACGATGCGGTTTCCTTGCAGCCGAATGCCGGTTCGCAAGGCGAATATGCCGGCTTGCTGGCGATCCGCGCGTATCACAAAAGCCGTGGCGACGACCGCCGCACCGTATGCCTGATTCCCAGTTCTGCGCATGGCACCAATCCCGCCACCGCTCACATGGCGGGCATGCAGGTAGTCGTGGTCAAGTGCGATGAACGCGGCAATGTCGACGTGGCCGACCTGAAGGCCAAGGCCGAGCATCACGCGGCCGATCTGGCCGCATTGATGGTGACTTACCCCTCGACGCACGGCGTATTCGAAGAAGCCATCCGCGAAATAGGCGAGATCGTCCATGCCAACGGCGGCCAGGTCTACATCGACGGCGCCAACATGAATGCGATGGTCGGCCTGTGCGCACCGGGAAAATTCGGCGGCGACGTTTCCCACCTCAACTTGCACAAAACCTTTTGCATTCCGCATGGCGGCGGCGGCCCCGGAGTCGGACCGATTGGCGTAAAAGCGCATCTGGCGCCGTTCCTGCCCGGCCACCGCTTTCTGGACAACGGTTCCCCCCCGGTTACCGCAGCGCCGTGGGGCAGTGCCGGCATCCTGCCGATCAGTTGGGCTTATATGGCATTGATGGGACCGCAAGGATTGAAAAGGGCAAGCGAGGTAGCCATTCTCAACGCCAATTACATTGCCCATTGCCTGGCGCCGCATTACCCGATTTTATACGCTGGCGAAAACGGCATTGTCGCTCACGAATGCATCGTCGACTTGCGCCCGTTGAAAGACAAAACCGGCATTACCGTCGACGACATAGCCAAACGCCTGATGGATTTCGGTTTCCATGCGCCGACCATGTCTTTCCCGGTGCCCGGCACCTTGATGATAGAGCCGACTGAAAGCGAAGGCAAGGACGAGCTCGACCGCTTTTGTCATGCCATGATCGTGATCCGCGATGAAATTCGCGTTGTCGAAAACGGCATACTGAAAGCGGAAGAAACCGCATTGCGGCATGCGCCGCATACCGCGGCTGATATCGTCGGCGAATGGAATCGCGCCTACACCCGCGAAGAAGCCGTATTTCCGGTTAAGTCGTTGCGGCAAGGCAGCAAATATTGGCCGCCGGTCGGGCGCGTCGATAATGTCTACGGCGACCGCAACCTGGTTTGCTCGTGCCCGCCGATAACCGATTTCGAGTAACAGGGACACTATTTATGGACAACGCAGCACAAGAACTTGCCACCACGCCGCTGTATAAATTGCATGTGGAACTGGGCGCCCGGATGGTGCCGTTTGCCGGCTACGCGATGCCGGTGCAATATCCGACCGGCGTGCTGAAAGAGCACAATCACACGCGCACGCAGGCCGGATTATTCGACGTTTCGCATATGGGCCAGGTGCGCCTGTCCGGACCCGATGCGGCGGCGGCGCTGGAAACGCTGGTGCCGGTGGATATCGCGGGCCTTGGCGTCAACCGCCAACGCTATGCGATGTTTACCAACGAACAAGGCGGTATTCTGGACGATCTGATGGTGTCGAACGGCGGCGATCACTTGTTCCTGGTTGTCAATGCGGCCTGCAAACAGCAAGACATCGCCCATCTGCGCAAGCACTTGAGCGAGCGTTGCACGATTCTTGAATTGAACGACCGCGCGTTGCTGGCATTGCAAGGCCCCGCCGCCGCTGCCGTGATGGCGCGCCTGGCTCCGCAAACCGCTGAAATGATTTTCATGGACACCGCCAAGGCAATGTTGGCCGGCGTTGAATGTTTCATCAGCCGTTCCGGCTATACCGGTGAAGACGGCTACGAAATTTCGGTGCCCAACGCCCAGGCCGAAGCATTGGCCCGCCTGTTGCTGGCGCAACCGGAAGTGGCGCCGATTGGCCTCGGCGCACGCGATTCGTTGCGTCTGGAAGCGGGGCTGTGCCTGTACGGCCACGATATGGACGCAACGACCTCACCGGTGGAAGCCGACTTGTCCTGGGCGCTTTCCAAAGCGCGCCGCGCCGATGGCGCGCGCCCCGGCGGCTACCCGGGCGCCGATATCGTCTTGCGCCAATTGAGCGAAGGCGTGGCGCGCAAGCGCGTCGGCTTATTGGTCAAGGATCGCATGCCGGTGCGCGAAGGCGCGCCACTGGTCGATGCTGAAGGCGGCGTCATCGGCAAGGTGACCAGCGGAGGCTTCGGCCCGACCGTCAACTGCCCGGTGGCGATGGGGTATGTCGAGATCGCCCACGCCAAGACCGGCACTGCGCTGCATGCCATCGTGCGCGGCAAGCCGGTGGCGGTTGAAGTGGTGCGCACGCCCTTCACACCGCAACGCTATTTCCGCGGCTGAATTAATTCGATGAGAGCACTAAAACCAGACATGGAGTTGCCGCTCGCCCAACGGCCGGTGCAAGCCGGTGAAAAGCTGCGCGGCGCGGCCAAGATGGCGCGCATCCCGGTCAAGGTTATTCCGACCCAGCCGTCGCAAACCCTGCGCAAGCCTGCCTGGATACGCGCCGAGTTTACCGGCACGAAAGAAGTGCTGCGCCTGAAAGCAATCCTGCGCGAAAACAGTCTGCATTCCGTGTGCGAAGAAGCCAATTGCCCCAACCTCGGCGAATGCTACAAAAGCGGCATCGCAACCTTCATGATCATGGGCGACATTTGCACGCGCCGCTGCCCGTTCTGCGACGTCGGGCACGGCCGGCCCAACCCGCTCGACGCC